>JACPZX010000101.1 GCA_016195325.1 Acidobacteriota bacterium | reverse complement strand
CGAGCGCGCCGTCACGACCGACGGGTCCGGCAACTTCTCGCTTCTCGCGCTCCCTCCGGCGACCTACATCGTGCAGGCGACGTTCACGGGGTACGGCGCGCCGCTCAAGACGGTGGTCGTCAACCTGGGGCAGAAGGTGCCTCTCAACTTCGAGATGAAGCCCGGAGGGGGGCTCAAGGAGGAGCTGAAGGTCACCGCCGAGGCTCCCATCGTCAACACGACGAAGAACGAGATCAGCACGGTCGTGAGCGAGACCCAGGTCCGATCGTACCCGCTCCTCAACCGCGACTACACCGATCTCGCCTCGCTCGCGCCCGGCGTCAAGCAGGCGCCGAGCGGTCAGTTCGATCCGACCAAGCACAAGGGGATCTACACCCCCTTCACCACGGGCGGTTCGGCCGGCCGCAACCTCAACATCTCCATCGACGGCGCCGACAACAACGACAACGTCGTGGGTTTCTTCGTCGGCGGCGTCTCCGCGGAGGCGATCCAGGAGTTCGAGATCATCCAGGACGAGTACAAGGCCGAGTACGGTCGCTCCCTGGGTGGCGTCGTCAACGTGATCACGAAGTCCGGGACCAACGATTTCGGCGGCTCGGTCTTCGGCACGTACCGCAACGACAGTTTTCGCGCGAAGACGTACAGCGAGGATCTCGCCGGGATAGACAAGGCGAAATCCGATCGCGAACAGTACGGCTTTTCGGTCGGAGGCCCGATCCTCAAGGACAAGCTCTTCTACTTCTTCGCCGCGGAGAAGCAGAACGAGGCGAGCCCCGTCGCGCTCAACTCCGCCTTGACCCGGTTCTCCACCGGGCTCGACCCGAACTTCCCGATCGCGATCTCGGCGAACGGGACCACCGTCTCGCACGACTTCGAGCGGCACGAGTACGACGCGCGGGTCGACTGGAACATCTCGAAGAACATGACGCTCTGGGCCCGCTGGTTCCGGGACGACAACACGTTCAAGAACGACCAGGGGGCGAGCCTGACGAACCCCGAGAACCAGGGGGACTCCACGAACCTCGTTCACCAGGCGGTGGTGAACTGGCAGTGGAACATCCGCGGCAACATGATCAACGAGCTCAAGTTCAACAGGATCACGTTCACGAACGGCGTCACCAGCCGGGCCACGGATCCGGTCTCGAGCATCCTCACGCTCGACTACGACAGCTTCGAGCTGGGGCGCAACGTGAACACGCCGCAGAAGACCGTCCAGAACAAGTACCAGATGCGCGACGATTTCACCTGGATCCTCGGGCGCCACTCGCTGAAGGGCGGGCTCGAGGTGATCCGGGTCGACATGCTCCCGTCGTTCCTCGGTCCCTCGACGAACCCGTCGGTCCAGATCACGTTCAACGCGGGCGTGACTCCCAACGGCTCGATCGCGAACGGCGACACCAACATGAACGGAACGAACGATGGCGTCGAGGCGATCAGCGACCTGACCTTCGTCAACCCCGGGTTCATTCCCGGCACCCGGTACGAGCAATACGGAATCTACGCGCAGGACGACTGGGAGATGAACGACCGCTGGCGATTCAACATCGGCCTCCGCGTCGACAGCGATCAGAACGTCTTCAGGGACGCCACGACGGGGGTCAACCAGGACTTCTACGACTGCATCGCGGATCCCCGCAACAACGCGAAGTGCGGCCGTCCCGCGGGGCTCCAGATCGATCCCAACGTCAAGTTCCCGAGCTTCAACAACACCACGCCGAAGGACCCCACGGACATCTCACCGCGCCTCGGGTTCGTCTACCGCGTGAACGGCGAGGACAAGGATGTCCTGCGCGGATCGTGGGGTCTGTTCTACGACAAGTTCCTCGACAACCTCGGGATCTTCATGCGCCAGAACCTGAGCCCGTTTTTCTCGCCGGCCCTCCCCGTGCTCGCGGGGGTCGACCCCACGGACCCGGCCACGCTCACGTCGAACCAGCTGCTGGCCGGCACCGTCGTGGATCCGCGTCTTCCGCCCCTTCCGGTCGATTTCACTCTCGCGAACTGGCTCAACCCGGCCGTCACCGACCCGAACGGATTCAGCCTGCGGGACTGGTTCAACCAGCTCGGCTCGATTCTCGGGCGCGCGACATTCAACGACGGCGTCTTCATGCCGGGACCGGACTGGAAGACCCCCTACACGTCGGCGTTCTCGATCGGGTGGGGGCACGTCTTCTCGCCCCGCCTCGCGCTCGACACGAACCTGGTCTACCGGCGCGGATTCCACCAGCTCTACCGGCAGAGCTGGCGCGGTCGGAACAGCGGGCGCTACTCGCCGTTCCCGGTCGATCTCGATCCGAACGGAAACCCGATCGTCGATCCGAACTCGGGGCGCGCCCCCGGGTCGAGCTTCGAGGGATTGGCCGACTTTTTCACGACCGACGGAAAGTCCCAGTACATCTCGCTCCAGACGGGAGTGAAGGCGCGGTACCCGAGCTTCGAGTTCGGGATCAACCTGAACCTCTCGCAGGCTCTCGGAACCCAGGACAACGCGGGTACGGGACCGACCGACGGCGGACCTGTCGACATCTTCGAGGCCGGGAACATTCGCTTCACCGGCGGCAACATCAACTCGGAGTGGGGCCGGATCTCCGGCGATCAGTTCCTCTACGTGAACGCGTATGGCATCTACCACTTCCCGCTGCAGTTCCAGGCTGCCGGTAGCCTCACGTACGGCACCCGAACGGCGTACCAGGGGTTCGCGGGCGTCGATCTCAACGGCGACGGGTTCAACAGCCAGAACGAATACGCCGGGTCGCGAGGCAGCGGCGTCGGCGACGACTACTTCACCCTCAATCTGCGCGCGAGCAAGATGTTCGACACCGGGAAGGGGACGAAGGTCGAAGTCTTTGCCGAGGCGTTCAACCTGCTGGACAGGGTGAACCACGGCCTCTTCGTCTTTCACCAGCAGCTGACCGTCGACAAGAACGGGAGCATCGTCCGGAATCCCAGCTACGGGAAGCCGACGGGAGACACGCTGGTCGATCCTCGGACCGTCCAGATCGGGACGCGGTTCACGTTCTAGCGCTTCACTTCAGGGGAGGGGGCTTCGCGCGAAGCCCCCTCTTTTTTCTCAGTGCTTAATGGCCTTCAACAGCCCGCGCGCCTCCTCCGCGAACTCCCCCTTCGGGTCGAGCGCGAGGTAGTTCTCGAGCCGAGCGGCGGCGGCCGCCACGTCCCCCTTGCGGAAGAGGATCAGCCCCGACTGGTAGACCGCCGGCGCGAACTTCGAGTCGAGCCCGAGGCACTTCTCGATGAGGGGCGCGGCCGCCCCGTCGTCCCCCCGGTTGATGGCGGCGACGGCCTGGTTGTAAAGATCGCTCTTCGAGGCCGCGGAGGCGGGGAGCTTCCGCCTCACGGCCTCGGCTTCCTCCTTCTGCCCCTTCTGGTCGAGGCACTCGGCGAGCGGCCCCAGCGCGGCGGTCGTGCCGGCGTCCAGGGCGTACGCCTGCCGGAGGAGCGGGATGGCCTCGTCGCACCGGCCGCGGTCCTTGAGAAGCGTCCCCTTGAGCGAGATCGCCGGGGGGAAATCCGCCTTCAGCTTGAGCGCCGCGTCCAGACGAGCCAGCGCCGCGTCGTTTGCGTCGCTGTGGTAGAGCGAGACGGCCTCGTTGTACTCGGCGACCCAGGGCTGGTCGCGCGTCTCGACCGCCGCGGCGGCGACCGCCTCGAGGGCCTTCAGCGTCACCTTCTTCTTCTCGACGCCGCCGGCCGCGGAGACGAAGTTGCTCTCGTATCCCTGGTACCCGTCGCGGGTGACGCGGAAATTGAACGGCCGGGGCGGCAGCCCGGCCACGACGGCCCTCCCCTTCGCGTCCGTGATGGCGTCCTGGCGGAACGACGGGTTGTCGGGGTCGAGGATGGTGACGGCGGCGCCTCGAATCGGCGCACCGGCGGCGTCCGTCACGTCGAGCTGGAAGTTCCCGGTGTTGCCGGCGCCGGCGGGGCGCCAGCCCGCGGCGAGCGCGAGCGCCGCGAGCACGACCATCGTGTTACGGGACGGGCGCCGTCGAACCATCGCGAGCACCTCCGTGGACGGGCTGCCCCGAGTCTAGCAGCGCCGGGCGGGGCGGTTCACGGGGCGGGCGGCGGCGCCTCGCGCGCCTTGCGCTCCGCCTCGAGCTGCTCGATCAGATCCGCCTTTTCCCCCTTCACCCGCCGCAGGAGGCGCCAGGGGTGCTTCTGGAGATCGGTGACCAGGAGATCCCCCTTCTCGGAGATGGCCTTGAGGTGGGCGACCGTCGCCTTGAGATCCTCCTCGTTGAGGGAGGTCGAGAGGGTCTTCGTGATGCCGTTGACCTCGGCGAGCGTCGCGGCGAACTGGTCGAGGAGGGGCTCGACGCGGGACTGGAAGCCGGCGATCACGTCGTCCGAGCGGCGGGTGACGCCGTCGAGGGCGTCGATCTCCTTCGACGCGCTGTCGAGGAGCTTCGTGACGCGGGGCCGGTCCTCCGCCATGGTGGCGTCCGCCTGCCTGAGGACCGACTGCGCCTCTTTCAGCGTGGACTGCATCTCGCCCGTGAGCGACTCGAGCTTCGCGTTGACCGTTCCGAGCGTCGTGCTCAGCTTCGGGCCGAGGTCCTCGGAGAGGAGCCTGTCCAGATGCTGCATCGTCGTCGTGATGCGGCGCGTCAGGGCCAGCCCGTCGCTCATCAGGGCGTCGAGATCGCTTCCGCTCGTCCCCGGGACGCTCGCGCCGGCCTCGAGGTAGCTGACGGGCCTGCCCGGCGGCGGCATGGGGGGCGCCTCGGGGTCGGACGGATCGCCCGGCGTCACGAGGTCGAGGACCTTGCTGCCGAAGCCCCGGGTGGAGAGCCGCACGCGCGTTCCGGCGATGAGCTTCACCGCGTCCCGGACCGTGAACTCGACGTCGAACCGGACGTCGGGATCGGTCGACAGCTCGATGCGGGTGACGCGCCCCACGGCGAATCCCCGGAGGAAGACCTCGGCGCCCGGCTTGAGCCCCGCGATCCCCGGGAACGAGGAGGTCAGCCGGTACTCCCGCCTCAAGACGCGCTCCTGCACCGCGAAGGCCGCGACGAGGACGAACGCGATCGTCGTCGCGATCACGAAGAGCCCGACCCAGAGGTTCTGCCGCTGGAACTCGAGCCTCCCCGAGGCGGCGGAAGGGTTGCCGCTCACGCGAGCGCTCCGGCGGAGGCCCCCGGCGCGTGCCGCGCCGGCATGCGGATCTCTTGAGGGGAGAGGGTCTCGAGCCCGTCGAGGGAGGACGACGTCGCGAGGATCGCGCACCGCGTCTCCACGAGGGCGGCGCGGATCAGGGGGAGGACCGCCGCGCGACGGTCGTCGTCGAGCCCCAGAAGGGGATCGTCCAGCAGCGCGATGGAGGGTCGCCGCAGGAATCCCCGGAGGAGCGCCGTGGTCCGGCGGTTCTCGTCTGAGAGGCGCGCGGGAAGGGATGCCGCCGCCCACGCGATCCCCGACGCCTCGAGCCACCGGCGCGCCTCGGCCATGGCCCCGGCCTCGTCGCGCTCGCCGAGGTAGCGGATCGGGAGGAGGAGGTTTTCGAGGACGGTCAGGTTGCTGACGAGGGGCGGGTCCTGGGGAAGATAGAAGAGGCGGACCCCGGCGATCGTCTCGCGCCGTCTCCGGTGGGTCATCGTTCCGAGCTCGTGATGCGAGATGAGGGCGCGGCGGCCGGAGCCGAGCGCGAGCCCCGCCGCGCCGCGGAGAAGGTGCGACTTGCCGCAGCCGGCCGGCCCGGTGATGACGGCAAGCTCTCCCCGCCGGACCGTGATGGGTGTCCCCGGCCACGCCGCGGGGGACTCGGCTCCGCGGTCGATCTCGATCGAGACGAGCAACGCTTCGTCGTGCGCCGGCTCCCGCGGATCCCCTGCGGCCCCGGTCACGAGTACACCAGCGTCGCGAGGATCGAGTCGGCGACGAAGATGCCGACGAGGGACATGACGACCCCACGGGTCGCGGCCTGCGGGATCTCGGTGGGCGAGGCCTCCACGCTCAGGCCTCGGTAGCAGCAGAAGGCGGCGATCATCCCGCCGAACAGGATCGCCTTCGCCGGGATGAGTGCCAGATCGCGGGGCTGGATCGCCTGCAGGATCGAATCGAGGTACGAGCGCAGCGGCGTCATCGTCTGGGAGCCGAGCGCGACGTATCCTCCGACCACGGCCAGGAGATCGAAGAACACCATCAGGCCGAAGAGGGAGACGACGGCGCCGGCGAGCCTGGGCAGGACGAGGTACTGGACGGGGTCGATCCCCAGAGTGTCGAGGTCGTCGATCTCGCCGCGCAGGCGCATCGTCGCGAGCTCGGCCGCCATGGCGGTTCCGGAGCGGCCGATGACGATGACGGCCGCCACGAGCGGTCCCAGCTCGCGGAGCACGGCGATGACGAGGATGTCGCCGGCGAAACCCTCCGCGCCCAGCCCCGAGAGGCGGGTCACCGCCTGGATGACGACGACGGCGCCGAGGAGGAAGGCGATCAGCCCCGTCAGCGGGAGCGCCTGGTTGCCGGTGAAGTAGACCTGCCTGAAGGCGACGCCGGCCACGACCCTCGAGGAGGGGCCGATCAGCGCGGGAATGGACCTCAGGCTCAGGAACAGCAGCGTGGCCATCTCGCCGGCCGTCGTGAGCGTCCCGCGAACCCTGGCACCCAGATCTTCGACGAGCCGCCGCACGCTCCGCCCCCCGGAGAGTCCCAACCGGAGCGTGAGGATATCACAGGGGATCGCTCCCGAAACCGGGCGGTTCCTGTATCATGCGCGGCGTCGTGGAGGACCGCCGATGCCGCTCCGCCCGGGCCTGAAAGCTTCGACCATCGCCGTTCACGCGGGATCGCGGCTCGATCCGTCGACCGGGTCGCCCACGCCCCCCGTCTACCGCACGTCGGCCTTCGCCTTCGAATCGATCGACGAGATGATCGAGACGTTCGCGGGCCGAAAGCAGCGATTCATCTATTCGCGATACTCGAACCCCACCGTCGTGGAGGCCGAGGAGCGTCTTGCGGCGCTCGAGGGGGCGGAGGGCGCCGTCGCGTTCTCCTCCGGCATGGCGGCGATCACCGCCTCGCTGATGTCGGTCGTCTCCGCCGGCGATCACGTCGTCGTCCAGCGCGATCTGTACGGGGGCACGACCCGCCTCCTCGAGAGGGTGTTCACGCGGATGGGGGTGGAGCTCACCATCGTCGGCACGGAGGAGCTCGAGAGCCCCGGTGACCATCGCCGGCCGAACTCGAAGGCCCTCTTCTGCGAGTCGCCGACGAACCCCACGCTCCGCGTCCTGGATCTCGACGCGACCTGCCGCCGCGCGCGCGAGGCCGGCCTGATCGTCATCGCCGACAATACCTTCGCGACGCCGATCCACCAGAACCCTCTCGCGGCCGGGGCCTCCTTCTCGATCCACAGCGCCACGAAGTACCTCGCCGGCCACGGCGACCTCATCGCGGGAATCGTCGCGGCGAACGGGGAGCACCTGGCGCGCCTTCGCGATCTCCGCATCGAGCTGGGAGGCTCCCTCGATCCCGACGCCGGATGGGTGCTGGCGCGATCGCTCAAGACCCTCCCTCTTCGCGTGCGGGCCCAGAGCGCCAACGCGATGGCGATCGCAGCGCGCCTCGAGTCGCACGCGGCGGTCGCGAGAGTTCACTATCCGGGCCTCCCGTCGCATCCCCGCCACGCCGTCGCGCGCCGCCAGATGCGAGGCGGGTTCGGCGGCATGCTCTCGTTCGAGCTCAAGGGGGGGGAGGGGGCGGCCCGCCGGTTCGTCGAGGGGCTCTCCCTCGTGCGGCTCCTGCCGACGCTCGGGGGCATCGAGACGAGCGTGTCGCTCCCCGCGTTCTCGTCGCACTTCTCCCTCTCTCCCGAGGCGCGGGCCGCCGCGGGCGTCACCGACGGCCTCGTCCGTCTCAGCCTGGGGATCGAGGAGACGTCCGATCTCGTCGAGGAGATCGATCGCGCGCTCGCGAACGTCTGAGGGGAAAGGGGGGGAGGGAGAATGTCGCGCCGCGCCGGATGGGTCGTCCTCGTCGTCGCTCTCGCCGCCTCGGTGTGCCCCGGGACCCCCGCCGCAACGCCCGGCGCCGAGAGGATCGCCGCGCGAGCGCAGCCGTGGGATCGCCTTCTCCCGGCCTCGAGGCGGTGGAAGCCCGCGCTCGACGGCTCGGCCGTCCTCGATCGGGAGACCGGTCTCGTCTGGGAAATCGCCCCGGACACCGCGTCGATCTCGTGGGTGACCGCTCCGTTCGTCTGCCTCGGGAAGAGCGTCGGGGGGCGCAAGGGCTGGCGGCTTCCCGCCGTCGAGGAGCTCATGTCCCTCATCGACCCGTCCGCGGCGAGCCCCAGCCTGCCCGCCGGCCATCCCTTCGTGGGGATTCAGCCCGACGTCTACTGGACCGCGACGAGCGTCGCCGGGATCGGCGGCGAGGCCTACGGCGTCTCCCTCGCCGACGGCGGCCTCTTCGACCAGGCGAAGAGCACGCTCTCGCGCTTCTGGTGCGTGCGCGGAGGCTTCGGCCATGACGGGATGTAGGGGTTGAACGCCCTCCCGCTGATCCTCGGCGTCCTGTGCTGTCTCGCGATCGCCTACCGCTATTACTCGGCCTTCCTCGCGACGAAGGTGATGTGCCTCGACGATGCGCGCGTGACGCCGGCCCACGCGCTGAACGACGGGCAGAACTACCACCCGACGCCGAAGTGGGTTCTCTTCGGGCACCATTTCGCCGCGATCACGGGCGCCGGCCCGCTCATCGGGCCGGTCCTCGCGGCGCAGTTCGGCTTCCTTCCGGGCCTCCTGTGGATCGTGATCGGCGTCTGCCTCGCGGGGGCGGTCCAGGACTTCGTCATCCTCAGCGCGAGCGTGAGGCGCGGCGGGCGATCCCTCGCGGAGATCGCCCGCGCCGAAATCGGGCCCGTCGCGGGGCTCACGACGGCCTGCGCCATCCTCTTCATCGTCGTGATCGCCCTCGCGGGGCTCGGGCTGGCGGTCGTCAACGCGCTGAAGGACAGCCCGTGGGGGGTCTTCACGATCGGCGTCACGATCCCCGTCGCTCTGATCATGGGCGCGTGGATGAAGCGCGGGCACGGCGGAGCGACGGTGCCCGCGACGGTCTTCGGCGTGACGTGCCTGCTCGGCGCGGTCATCGCGGGGGCGTTCATCCCGGGCTCGGCCATCGCGCCGTGGTTCACGTTCGGGAAGGACGGCATCACGTACCTGATCGCCGCGTACGGCTTCATGGCGTCGGTGCTGCCCGTGTGGCTCCTCCTCGCGCCCCGGGACTACCTCTCGACCTTCATGAAGATCGGCACGATCGCCGTCCTCATCGGCGGCGTCCTCGTCGTGCACCCCGACCTGAAGATGCCCGCGATCAGCCAGTTCGCCGCGGGAGGAGGACCGATCATCCCCGGCAAGCTCTTCCCGTTCGTCTTCATCACCATCGCCTGCGGGGCGATCTCGGGCTTCCACGCCCTCGTGGGATCCGGGACGACGCCGAAGATGGTGATGAAGGAGAGCCACTGCCGGACGATCGGTTACGGGGCGATGCTGATGGAGGGAGTCGTCGGGGTCGTCAGCCTCATCGCCGCGTCGAGCCTTTACCCCGGCGACTACTTCGCCGTGAACGTCGCCCCCGACAAGTTCGCGGCGCTCGGGATGGCGACCGTGAACCTCCCGCATCTCGCGCAAGCCGTCGGCGAGAACGTCGCCGGGCGCACGGGGGGGGCCGTGAGCCTTGCCCTCGGGATGGCCCAGATCTTCTCGGGGATCCCGGGGATGGGCGGGCTCATGTCGTACTGGTACCACTTCGCGATCATGTTCGAGGCCCTGTTCATCCTCACCACCATCGACGCCGGCACGCGCGTCGCGCGGTTCATCCTCCAGGAGCTTGCGGGCCGCGTGTGGAAGCCGATGGCGCGCACCGACTGGATGCCGGGGACGCTCCTCTCGAGCGCCGCCATCGTCGTCGCGTGGGCCTGGTTCATCCTCAACGGGAGCATCACGAGCATCTGGCCGATGTTCGGCATCTCGAACCAGCTCCTCGCCGCGACGGCCCTCTGCGTCGGGACCACCGTGATCATCAACTCGGGCCGCGCGCGGTACGCGTGGGTGACGGGGCTCCCGCTCGCCTTCGTCGCGACGACGACGCTCACCGCCGGCTGGCAGAGCATCTTCGACAACTTCCTTCCCCTGGCGACGGCCGGCGGGCAGCCCTTCCTCGGCTACCTGAACGCGACCCTGGCGGCGGTGATGATGGGGTGCGTGGGAGTCATCATCCTCGATTCGATGCGGAGGTGGATCGCCGTGCTGCGGGGAGCAGCGGGTCCTCCGCCGGGCTAGGGGTGTCCGAAGACGTCCCTGAGGAGGCTCGTGACGCGGGCCGCGGGGTCGGTCCGGATCTTCCTCTCCTCCTCGCCGAGGACGAGGAAGATCCCCGCGAGCGCCTTCGAGACGACGTACTCGTCGAGGTCGAACGCCTCCCGATGGACCAGCGGGAGCCGGTCGTATCGCGAGGCGATCTCGTCGTACTGGCGAGACACCCCGACCTCTTCCATCGCCTGCTTCACGGCCGGAGCGAAGGCGGCGGTGAGGGGCGCGGTCGTCTTCGCCCTGAAGTACTCGGTCGCGGCGGTGTCGCCGCCCGAGTAGATCCGCCGCACGTCTTCGAAGGTGATCTTGCGGATCGCGCCCAGGAAGATGTTTTTCGCGGCGGGGGCGGCCCTCTCGGCCGCCCGGTTCATGCCGAGCACGAGCTCGTCCACCTTCTACGAGAGGCCGACGGTACGGAGCCCCTTCTCGACGGGCTTGAGCTTCTCCGGAATCAGGATCTTGATCGCTTCGTTCCTGAAGTAGCCGTCGACGGTGCCCGTGCGGCCGACCGCGTTCGCCGATCCGACCTTGAGGGCCTCCTTCAACCCCTTCGCGATCCTGGAATCGCGGGGGGACGACTCGTTTCCGAGAAGACCGCCGAGGCCGGAGGCGCCGGCGTCGCGTGCGAGCGCCCCGGCCAACAGGAGACCGCAGACGACGAGCCGGAGATACCTGGAGTGGCGCGGAGCCATCGAGTCCTATCTCGCCGGAGCCGGAGAGGGATTGAGCGTCGCGACCAGCTCCACAGGCGGGGGAGGGGCGGGCAGGAAAAAGACGTGCTCGGTCGGCAGGATGGAGTGGTAGAAGGCCTTGGCCGATTCCTCGTCGAAGGTGACCCGGACGGCGGCCGAATGAACCACCGGTGTCTCGGGCCTTCCGCCCCCGGTGAGATGGCGCAGGGCGGAGGCGAAGGCCGCCAGCGCCTCCGAGAAAGTGCCGCGGATCTTCTCCCAGCGCGTCTCCCTGGGCACGGTCCGGATCTGGATCGTGACGCTCCCCTCCAGGGCCACGTCGTAGTTCGTCGGAGCGTCGACGCCGAGGATGCCCGCGTCCGAGTGAACCGGCCCGGCGTTCGGATCGGGGCCGGTGAAGTTGCTTCCGTTCGCGTCGGGCGCCGAGGCGGGAGGCGGCTTCAGCTCGGGGGGGCCTCCCGCCTTCTCGAGGACCTCGACGGGGTTCGGGGCCAGCGAGTGAAGCGCGGCCTGGGAGATCGGTTTCCCTTCATCGCCCAGAACCTCTATCGCGTCGGCGTGGTAGATCTTGTGCGCTTTGCCGCGGACGCGGAACTCGATCGCACGGCTCTGGAGATCGACGAACACGTACGGCGCCGGCGTGCTGGCGTACGACAGCTCCGTGGTGAGCTGCTGGTTCTTCCACGTGAGCGCGCGCTTCTCCTCGATGAGGGATCGGACCCGGTCCATCGCGGTGTCCGCTCCCGCGCGCGGCGCGGAGAGCGCGAGCGCGCAGACGGCGGCGAGAGCCAGCGCGCCTCGCAGCCGGTTCCGGCCCGGGCGATCAGACAATGTACACCTTGGTCCCCGGCTTCACGGTCTTGAAGAGGTACTCGAGATCCTTCGAGCCCATGCGCACGCAGCCGTGGGTCACGTGCAGCCCGAGCGCCCGCTCGAAGAGGGTCCCGTGGATGAGGTATCCCTGGCCGAGATCGAGCGCGTAGTCGCCCAGGACTCCTTCCTCCATCCGGTCGTCGCGGCTGTGCGGGATCCCCTCGCCGGTCTCGATGAACGCCCAGTCGGGCTTCACCCATATCGGATCGGTCGTCTTCCCCCGGACCGTCAGCTCGCCGCGCGGCGTGTCGAAGACCCACGAGCGCGGCGTGTTCGGGTCGGCGAGGCGCACGCCGGATCCCGTGGAGCAGACCGCTTCGCGGAGGATTTTCTCGTCCTGCATGACGAAGAGCTTGTCGGCGCCGACGTCGATGACGACGTACAGCCCATGGGGTCGGACCTTCGCCATCTTCTCTTCGAGGCGCTTGTTCTGAGATCGGAGCGCCTTCACGTCCTTGTCGAGGGACGCGGCGAGCGCCTCGATCGATCGCGAGTCCTCAGGCACCGCGACGAGCTCGACCGACGGCGGACCCTCCCCGCGGCGCGCGCCCATCCTGAGGGCGACGAATCCGGCGGCGAGGCCGAGCGAGGTCGCCACCAGCAACAGGGCTACGCCCGCGAGACGACCCGTCCTGCGAGCGGGCGCCGGCGCCGCCGGGCGCGGCGCGGAGAGCCTTTGCCGTGGCGGCGGCAGGCGGGTCACCGCCTCTCCCCCCTGCGGCTTCCCGAGCGGCGGGATCTCGGCGCCGGGCCGTCCTGTCGCTCGGCGGTCACCTCCGGACGGCCGTCGCGGGCCGGCTGGATCTCCAGCCAGTTGTCACCCTCGTAGCCGACGATGGTGATGGGGGTGCCGACCGCGACCAGCCGGAACAGCTCGTCGATGTCGTCGTTGTCGAGCGCGATGCACCCCTCGGTCCAGTCCTGGAAGCGTCCCCCCTCGCCGTGAACCTCGATCAGCCCGCCGATGCGCGCGCGGCGGGGAAGCAGGCCGCGCCGCTGCGCCTCCGCGAACTGCGCGCGATCGCCGTCGTTCGGATAGTTGATGAGGAGCGCGCGGTGCCAGTGCGTCTCGCCGAGATCCTTCTTCTCGACGATCCGGTAGCGACCCTCCGGAGTCGCCTTGTCCCCGGACACGGTCTTGTCGGCGCTGCCGTTGAGCCCGAGCTCGGCGCGGTACGTCCGCACGACGCGCCCTCCCCGGATGAGAGTCAGCGTGTGCCTCAGCTTGTCGACCAGGATCGCGTGGTCTCCGGTCGCCTCGGATTCGCGGACGGTGTCCCGGATCCAGCGCCGGTAATCGGCCATGCGATCGCTCCCGGCGAAGCGATCGATGATCCGGGCGAGCGTCTCCGCTATCAGCGCCGTCTCCTGCGCCGCGGCGCCCGCCCGCTCGACCGCCGGCGCGAGATCTCCGCGCTTGCGGAGGGTCACCGCTTCCTCGACGAGGACCCGGGCGTGCATCAGGTCGGAGCGCGCCCGCGTGCGCGGGGGGAGGTAGCTGAAGATGAAGTTGAGGTTCTGGATGGAGGCGCGCGCGTCGACGAGAAGCGCCTCGGCCCTGGTCGCGAGATCCGACTTCCGGGAGATGGAGAGCTGGCGCGCGAGGCGCGCCCGGGCGAGAGCCGTCTCGAGCTGGGTGATCGCCGGATCGTAGTCGCGCGCGGGCGACCACCGCTCGCCCTCGAGATCCATCGCGAGCGTTCCCGCGCGATACGCCGCCTCGGCGCGCCCGAGGAGATCGCCCGCGTAGGTGTCGGCCTCCGCATCGCGCGCCGCCTGGATCGCCCCCTTCACTTCGTACTTGAGCAGCACGGGGGCGTCCGCGCACGCGGTGGTCGCGAGGACGAGGGCCAGCAGGAGGAGCGATGGGAGCGCGCGGGCTTGCGTGAGGAACGTCTGTCTCAAATCCGCGCCTCCACCGGTTCGCCGCGGCGAGCGGCGCCTGGATCCCGCCGCGCCGTCGACCGGCGCGGCGGGATCCAGGGTCACGTGGAGTCGGATCTTACTTCTTGCCGCCCTTGTGCGCACCCTTCTTGGCTGCGGCCTTGGCGGTGGCTTCGTCGAGCTTGGCCTTGATGTCGTTGGCCTGGTTCTTGACGGTGTCAGCCTTGGCGGAGACCTCCTTGTAGGCCTCCTGCCCCATCATGTTCTTCGCGTCGCCGATCGACGTGTTGAGCCCGTCGAGGTCCGACTTGAAGAGCTCGAGGTCGGCCTTCGTGTCCTTGGTCTTCGGGGCCGCGTCGAGCGCCGCCCGGGCCGCCGTGATCGCCGCCTCGGCCTCACCGAGCTTGGCCTCGGCTTCCTTCTTGGCGGCTTCCTTGTTGTCGATACCGGCCTGCTTGGCGCGGTCGGCCGCGTTCTTGGCGTCGCCGAGCATCTGTTTCGCCTTGTCGTAGTTGCGCATCAGCGCGAATCGGTTGTTCTGTGTTTCGATCTCTTTGTTCGAGTCATCGAACGCCTGCTGCGCGGACCGCCACTCGTTCGGCGCCCACTTCTCGGCGATGGTGCGGGCATTGTCGAGCGCTTGCTTGGCCGAATTCTGCTCCTCGACGGGGGGCTTGGCGCAACCGACGACGAGAAGCGCCAGGGCCACAACAGCACCCACCGTCACGAACCGCTGCATCTTCATCTACTTCGACCTCCCTAGACGCCCCCGCGCTCGCGAGGGCTTCCGGACATACAAGAAACGTTACGAAAGAAAGATATCAGACCTCTGGCTTCCTGAACCGATGAACACGTCCTCTCGAGTCTTGCGGCCTGTCGACCTCCACGAGTCTCGTGATTTCCGCCGAGCCCGCGGACGGATCTGCGGAGCCCTGAACTTCAAGGGTGTGAATCGGAGCGGGGGGCGCGTGCGGGAGCCGCCTCTCCGAGTCCATCGACACCTTCTCTTCCCCGCGGGTGCCTACCCGCGAGGCAGGATTCGGTTGAGGGAACTTTCGTCCCCCCGCGACAAGGGCGCGTATAATACACGCCGCTTTCGGGCGGCGTCAACATCCGTGGGGCTCCCCGCGGGCCGGCCTCTCAGCGGGGTTTCTCATTCTCCATCAACAGGTTGCGTCCACCGGGCGGCTGCCCGCGATGCCGGCAGCCCGAAGGGATTGCGGGGCCGGACCGTCCCGGCCGGTGGGGGGGGTGGGTTGGAGGCGGCGATCGGAATTGAACCGATGTATGGAGGTTTTGCAGACCTCTGCCTTACCGCTTGGCTACGCCGCCTCAAAAGGCAAAGGCAAAGAGATCCTCCGGACCTCTTTGCCAGCGCGTCGAACTTGAAGGTCAATATGGTGTGGTGGAGCGGGAAACGGGAGTCGAACCCGCGACTTCGACCTTGGCAAGGTCGCACTCTACCACTGAGTTATTCCCGCACCGGCGGTGATCTATACACAAGGTTCTTCGGGGAGTCAAGAATCCGATGAGGTCCCGCATCGCCCTGGCGCTGGTCTTTCTCTGCATGCTTCCTTTCTTCCACATCGGCCGGCGCGTTCTGTGGCCCCCCGACGAGGGGCGGTACGCCGTCATGACGCGCGAGATGGTCGCGTCCCGGGACTACGTCGTCCCCACGTACGCCGGGGTGCCGAACATCGACAAGCCGCCGCTCTTCGTCTGGGCGGGGGCCGAGGTCAGCCGACTTTTCGGCGGCGTCAGCGAGACGGCCGTGCGGATCCCCTCGGCGGTCGCGGCGGTCATCCTCCTGCTCTCGACCTTCGTCATCGGGGCCCGGCTGTTCGATCCGGTCACGGGGGCCCTCGGCGCGGCGATCTTGGGCACCTGTGGGCGCGTGCTGCTCTACTCGCAGTGGTGCACGACCGACATGCTCCTCTCGTCGATGATCGCCCTGGCGCTCTCGATGGCCGTTCTGGGGAGGGTGACGCCGTGCGAGTCGGATGCGAAGCCCACTCTTGCGGCGGGAGGAATTGCCTTCATGGCGGCCTGCGCCCTCGCCGTGTTGACGAAGGGACCGGTGGGGGTCGTCGTCCCCGTGGCCGTGATCGGCGCCGACCTCGCGCTGGCGTGCCGGCGCGGTCTTCGAGGTCTGATTCCCGCGGCGCTTCGCGTCGCGAGGCCGTGGGCGATTGGAGGGGTCGTATTTTTCGCTATCGTCGCTCCCTGGTTCATCCTTCTGAAAGCCCGCCTGGGCGCGCACGGGCTGCGCGAGATCCTCTTCCATCAGAACGTCAGCCGCTTCCTCGACGCGTGGAACGGGCAGCAGCCATGGTACTTCTACTTCGAGGCCCTGCCGCTCGACTTCCTCCCGTGGACGCTGTTCCTCATCCCCGCCGCGCTCCCGGTGGCACGGCTCGACGCGGATCATGCCGCCGCGTGGAGGCTCCTCCGGACGTGGTTCGCGGTCATCTTCGTCTTCTTCTCCGCGGCGTCGGGAAAGAGCCCGGAGTACCTGATGCCGCTCCTGCCGGCCGCCGCCCTCCTGGTCGCGAGGGTGATCGTCCTCGCCTCGGGTCGGGGGGGGGCGCCGGCCGCGGCTTCGTGGCTCTCCCACCGGCTCCGCGATCTGGCCATCCTGCTCGCTCTCGCCGCCGCGGGAGGGGTGGGCTTCCTCCTCGTCGCGCGCCGCGACGTGCTGCCCGGCGCGGGCACCGCCGTGATGGTTGCGGCGGGGCTCGTCCTCGCGGGCGCCGCCACCTGCGCCGCCGGCATGGCGCGCGGCCGCCCGATCGCGGGCGCGGCCGCGCTCGTGATCGCGGTGGCGGTGGTGCGCCTCGGACCCGGGCCGTCGCTGATGGACGCAGGCAACCGGCTGAACATCGCGCCGCAGGTGGGACACGAGCTCTCGCGCTACCTGCGGCCCGGGGCCCGCGTCGGGGTCGGGAGGAAGGGAGCCGACTACATCCTGTACTATGCTGATGTGCCGGTGACGCCGCTGGATCGCCCGAGCCGGGTCGAGAGCTTCCTGAGAGAAGGGCCGGACAACGCGGTCGTGCTGAGAGCGCGCGAGTATCGGGATCTCGTCGATCGCATCGGATCGATCTCCCGCGTGACGGCCCGATTCGGGGACGACAGCTCGGGGTACGTGCTCGTGACGGCGACGGGCGCCGGAGGGTGAGACGGATGGACAACGTGAACCGCGAGTCGGATCTCGGCGCGCAGGCGCTGGATCGGGACGGGCTCTCCGTCGTGCTTCCCGCGTTCAACGAGGAGGAGAACATCCTCGCCACGGTCGAGGCGGTTCGCTCGGCGGTCGAGAAGCTCACCGGTAACTTCGAAATCCTCGTCGTCAACGATGGCTCGCACGACGGGACAGGATCGATCGCCGACGCCCTGTCGCGCGAGGACCGGCGGGTTCGCGTCATCCACCATCAGGAGAACCGGGGGTACGGCGCGGCGCTTCGCAGCGGGTTCACCGCGATGACGAAGGGGTTCTGCTTCTACACCGACACCGACGGCCAGTTCGATCTCGCGGAATTCCCGCGTCTTCTGCCGCTCCTTCCGGGCGCGGACGTCGTCACGGGGTTTCGGGAAAACCGCGCCGACCCGTTCCACCGGCGTCTCAACGCCGCGATCTACAAGCGGATGCTGGGGGCGCTCTTCGGCCTGAGGGTGCGCGACGTCGACTGCGCGTTCAAGGTCTACCGGAGCCAGCTCCTGAAGGATTTCGATCTCGCGTCCAACTCCATCTTCATATCGGCGGAGGCGCTCATCAAGGCTGCGCGGAGCGGATGCGTGATCCGAGAGGTCGCGGTGACGCACTTCCCGCGGGCGCACGGGAAGCAGACGGGGAACAGCCCGGCGACGCTGATCCGGGCTCTCCGCGAGTTCGTCAGGATCTCCCCCGGCCTGCGGGCGACGCACGGCCGGCGGACACCCTCCGGGCCGGGCGGCGACAGCTGACGCGGGCGGGGATCTCAGGTCCGGAACGCGTCCTCTGTGTGGCGTACCGCGAGCGCGCCGTCCGGCGCCGCGTCCACCGCGATGACGTCGAACCGGCAGTCCTGGTCGTGCAGGCTGCGGGCGGCGAGAAACGTGCCGGCCATGAGGGCGAGGCGCCGCTGCTTGGCAGCGGTCACGCTCTCCTCGGGCGCGCCGTGGCTGGCCGAGGTCCGAGTCTTCACCTCGACGAAGACCAGCGTGTCGCCCTTCACCGCGATGATGTCGATCTCCCCGAGCCGGGTCCGAAACCGCCTCGCGAGGATCGCGTAACCGCTTCGCTCGAGATGCCGGGCCGCGGCCTCCTCGCCGCGCAGCCCGAGCTCCGGCCGTGGGTCGTCCATGCGTTCGCTCCCTTCTTCGTGATGCGGTCGGCAGGGGAGCGTCAGGTGGAGCGCTTGAATCGGACTCCGCCGGGGGTGTCCTCGAGCGTGATCCCTCGTTCGAGCAGCAGCTTCCTGAGGCGATCGGCTTCGGAGAAGTCCCTGCGCCGGCGCGCCTCCTGCCGCGCTTCGACCAGCCCCGCAAGCTCCGGCGGGAGCGCGGCGTCCTCGCGCGCTCTCACGCCGAAGACGCGCTGAAATCGTCCGTACAGATCGACGGCGGCCCGGACGCCGCCGGGATCGACGCCGCCCCTGTCGAGCGCGGCGTTGACGGTGCGGACCATCTCGAAGATCGCTCCGAGCGCCTCGGCGGTGTTGAGGTCGTCGGCCAAAGCCTCTTCGAAGGCTTCGGCGTGCGCGCGCACCCGCGGTTCGAGCCCGCCGCCGTCCGGCGCCGGGGGCGAGGTCCCGGTCCGGTGCGATTCCGAGTCGAGCCGCTCACGAAATGCGTCGAGGCGCTCGAGAGCCTGCGCCGTCTGCTGCACGCCCTCGATCGTGAAGTTGAGAGGCTTGCGGTAGTGCGACGACAGGAGGAAGTAACGGATGGCCCGCGGATCGAGGCCCCTCCCGACGAGATCCCGGAGCGTGTAGAAGTTCCCCTTCGACTTCGACATCTTCTCGCCGTCGACGACCAGGTGCGCGCAGTGCATCCAGAGCCGGACGAACGTCGCGCCCGTGGACGCCTCGCTCTGCGCTATCTCGTTCTCGTGGTGCGGGAAGATGTTGTCGACGGCGCCCGTGTGGATGTCGAAGGACGGGCCGAGGTACTTCATGCTCATCGCGGAGCACTCGATGTGCCATCCGGGCCGCCCCTCGCCGATCGGGGCCGGCCAGGAGGGCTCGCCCTCTTTCCCGGCTTTCCACAGGACGAAGTCGCGCACGTCGTCCTTCTCGTACTCGTCGCTCTCGACCCGGGCCCCGGCCTGGATTCCGGCGGGATCGAGACCGGAAAGGCGCCCGTACGGCGCGAAGGTGTCGATCCGGAAGTACGTCGAGCCGCCGCTCTCGTACGTGTGCCCCTTCTCCGAGAGTGAGCGGATGATGTCCAGCATCTCCGGCACGTGATCGGTGGCGCGCGGGTACATCTCTGCGCGCTCGATGCCGAGGCGATCGATGTCCTCGAAGAATCCCCGGATGTACTGATCGGTGTAATCGCGGAGCGAGAGTCCGGCGGCCAGGCTGTTCCGGATCGTCTTGTCGTCCACGTCGGTGATGTTCATCACCTGCGTCACGGCGAACCCCCGGTGCTTCAAGAACCGTCGAAGGAGATCCTCCCAGACGTAGGCCCGGAAATTTCCGATGTGGGCGTGGTCGTAGACGGTCGGGCCGCACGTGTACATGCGGACGGCGCCGGGAATGAGCGGAAAGAAAGCCTCCGTGCGCCGGGTCATCGTGCTGTGAAATCGGATTGCGGGAGTGGAAGTCATGGCAGGCTCGGACTCTACGGCGCGGCCTTCGCCATTGTCAAGAATGCGGCCCCGGGGTCCGCCGCCGCGGCGCATGCCCCCGGCGTGCCGCCGGGGGGCTCCGTCAGGAGGGTTTCCTGACGCGGAAAATGACGTCGCGATCCGTCGTCTGCGACGCGAGGGTGTCGGTGACCTCGATGCGCAGGATGTACTCGCCCGGGGGCCAGTTCTCGAGGGGCAGCGAGTAGCCGTGCGCCTCGGAGTTCTGGCCTTCGAACGCGATCCGGGCGACCTCCTTCAGCTTTTCTCCGTCGGGGGCGAAGAAGATGTACGCGACGTTCAGCTTCGGCCGGGACGTGGCGGGATCCGGCGTCGCGCCGTACACCTGGTAGTAGAAGGCGAGATCGTCCGACGCCGAGAACTCCTGCCCGAGCCTCGGGACGACCATCAACGTCCCGATGACGAAGGGCGCGGTCGAGCCCGCGCTCTCCTGCGGCACCTGATCGAGGGAGGAGGCCAGCGCGACCGTGCTGATTGTCAGCCCGGAGCTCGTGAAATCCGGAGCCGTGAACGCCGTGTCGCTGTTCCCCGTCCGGCCGCTGACTTCGTCGAGGACGGTGATGCGCGCGACGTACGACCCGGGCGCCAGCCGGGCGTGCGCCTGGAAGATCAGGTCGTCGTCGAGTCCCGCCGTGTCGTTCCCGGGCGCCGGCGCGAACTCGACCTCCGCGCCTGCCGGCATGGCCGGCGCCGTGGCGGTCGAGTCCAGGAGCCTCGCGAAGGCCCTAATCGCGGGCTTCCCGCCCGTCGGAGACTCGCGGAAGGTCACCGAGGTGCTCCGAATCGCCACGTTGAAGAGCGTCTGGGTCTCGCGGCCGGTCGTCTTGAAGAAATCAGCGCGGGCGCGAAAGGGGAGAGCTCCGAAGAACTGCCGCGTGTTGACCTCGCCCTTGAGCGTCCACTCCTTCGGCGGCTGCTGGAGCCGGCCCAGGATCATCGTCAGACCGAGCGGCGACTCGAACGCGGGGCCCCCCGCTTCGCGAATCACGGGATCGGTGAGTCCGATGCGCTTCTTGTAGGCGTCCATCAGGGCCTGCCGCTGAATCTCGAATATCTTGAACTGGCCCATGGGGGGCTGGGGGTTGGGGAGCCCCTCCCAGACATTCGCCAGCTTCGTCGGCTCGGCCGTCAGGCGGTATTCACTCGTGCTGTCCTGCGCGAAGGCGATGACGGTGTTCGGACCGGCCTCGGTGCTGAACCCGCCGATCCTGGGGCTGTTGCGGTACGTCCAGACGATGGTCCCCCGGCTGCCCTCCTGGACCTCGTTGCGCCGGATCTCGTCGGGCGGACCGAAGAGGATGAAGATCTTTCCCATGTCGGAGCGCCATCCCGGGCGCGGGTTGTCCCTGCCGAACTGGCTGTTGGCGCTGCGGACCCGCTTCCAGAACTCGGCCCGGTACTCGTTCCCCGGCGTCTCCGGGGTGGGATCCCGTCGTCGCCAGAAATTCTCGATGAAGGCGCGCCGGTCCTCTTCCGTGCGGAGCGACTTGAACTCGACGTCCTCCGCCCGCGTGATGATGTACCGGACCGGTCCCTCCCGCCATTCCTCGGTGGGCTCATCGCCGACGTGCGTCTTCGACGTAGCCGCCGGGGACGTGGCGAGGCATGCCGCGAGGGCTGCCATCGCGCACGGTGCGGCGAGGATCCGGAGCCGGGAGGGGCTCGATTCCCTGGCTCGGGGCATGAGCGGCACTCCCCGTCGCTACTTCACGACGCTGAAGGCGATGGCGGCGGTCGCGGACTTCGCGGCGATCAGGTCGTCGACCTTGAGCAGGACCTGGTACTCGCCCGCGGGCCACTGCGGCGCGACGGTGACCGAATAGGCCTGGACGTTGTTGTTCACGACCTGCTCGATCGGCTTGCCCCCGAGAATGATCGGCTTCGTCTTCTCGATCTTCTGAAAGGTGTACGACACCTTGATCTTCGGCTGCCCCGACGCCGCGTCGTTGGCGGTGTTGTAGATCTGGTAGTAGAGCCATACGTCCTCTCCGGCCTTGAACGAGGGGCGGGGGGACGGAAGGACCTTGAAATTCCCCAGCACGTAACGCGCGGTGGCGTCGGCCGGAGCCGCGAGGCGCTCCACCTTGCGGGCGAGAACCACGGTGCTGATTCCCAGGTCCGTCCCGTGGAAATCGGGGACGACCAGATCCCTGTTCAGAAGGAATCCCGCCTCGCCGCTGTTCGGGTCCTTCGCCACGACGGTGAACGAGTACTTGCCCGGCGGAAGATCGTGCGCCGCCTGGAAGACGACCTCGCCGCCGGTCGCCGAGTTGGCCGGCGACGGCGCGAACGTGTCCTCCCTGTCGAACTTCGCGACGACCTTGTCCTCGGGGCCCGTGATCCTCGCCGCGACGATCGGCGTGAGGTTGCCGCTCGTCGGCTTCTTGATCGCGAGCGTCAGCGTCCCCATCGTTCCCGCGTCGGCCGTCTTGAAGAAATCGAAGCGGTAGAAGATCGGGAGCTTCACCGTGGGGGTCACGCCGGAGAAGAGCTCCTCCATGAGCGCCTGCTGCGGAGTGGGGGGCGCCGCGGGCGGCTCGGGTGCCGGGGCCGCCGGCGGTGGCGGCTCCGGCTTCGGCGGCGCCGCAGGGGCCGGCGCCGGCAAGGGAAGCGGAGTCACTCCCGTGAGCCGCGGGTCTGTGAAATCGAACTTCGAGAGCAACCGGTACTCGCCGGTCGTCTCCTCCGCGAGCTCGATCTTCAACGGGACGACGGCTCCGGGAACCACCGGGCGCTCGAAGATGAACGTCGCTTTCCGCCGCGGCCCGGATCCTCCGGAATCCGCGGGGCCGCCCGACGCCGGGCCGCCGGGGCCCTGCCCTCCCGCATCCCCGGAGCCCGACTCGTGCACCTCGATCTTGTCGGGTGGCCCCAGCAGGAGCACGGTCCTCCCTCGATCGTCCTCCCATCCCTTGCCGTTGTGCCCGCCGAAGCGCTGCTCGATCACGGTGAGGCGCTTGACGAGCAGATCCTTGAACTCGTTGGCGGGGGTCCCGGGAGAGGGGTCGCGCCGGGCCCAGAACTGATCGACGAACGCTTTGCGCTCTTCGTCCGTCTTCAGCTTTCGAAACTGGGCGTCCTCGTCCCTGGTGATCAGATACCGCGCGGGCCCCTGCCTCCACTTGCCGTCCGCTCGATCGAGGAGAGCGGCTGGATCCCCGGGGGCGACGTCGGCGTGCGCGGGGAGGAAAGTCGTAGCCAGGAGTGCTGCGAGACCTAGGAGCCTGCGGTGCCGGACCATGTCGTTCGCTCGCCTCCGCGCGTACAAGAAAAAAGGGGCCACGTTGCCGTGGCCCCAGCATAGTCGTTGGAAGGGAGCGGTTTCTAGAAGTTGAACGAGACCCCGAGCTCCCAGAAGCGGCCGAAACGACGCAGACCCTGAGGCCCGCCCTGAAGCCCAACTCCGTTGAACGAGGAGACGCGGTAGGCGCTGAGGGTCAGGTCATCGTTGTTGAGGATGTTCTGAACTGCGAACTGCGCCGACGATTGCACCTTGCCGACGCGGAATCGCTTGATGACCTGCGTGTCGAGCGACCAGTAGTTGCCGTTGCGCTGGTCGTTTCTCGTCCCCGTCGGGTAGAAGGTGCGGAAGCTGACGTTGCCCGCGTTGTCCTGGTCGACCGTCTGGGAGATGACCGCGTACGGCGTTCCGCCTTCCCAGGTGATCGTTCCTCCCAGTTCGACGTCTTTCGGCAGGTGCGTGCTCAGAATGACGACCGCCCGATGGCGCTGGTCGTAGCTCAGGAAGCCCTTCTCGTGGTCCTTCGTCGACGGGTCGTTGCCGAGCGCCGAGGCGAAGTCCTCGGCGTTGCCGACGGCCTTCGAGTAGGTATAGCTCGCCTGCATCTGCCAGTTCCGGTGGAGGCGCTTGTTGAGCTCGACGGCGACGGACTTGTACCAGGACTCGTTCGAGTTTCCGATTCGGAGGATCTGGTTGAAGTTCGGATTGATGTTGTAGAGGTCCGGCGCGGTGTTCGGGCCGCCATTCACGGGGCTGCCGAACAGATCGTCGCTGAGGACGATCTTCCCGGTCTTCGAGTTGGTGTACAGCGGGCAGACGCTGGAGGAGCTGACGCCGAAGAACGCGGGGTAATCGGTGCAGCGCGCGTGGTTGAAGTCGGTGTCCTGAATGAGGTTCCACGCGAGCTTCTGCGTGAACGTCACCTTCGCGGACCACTCGGGAGCGAGCTCGCGCTCGAACCCCACGGTGAAGGCGTCGGTGTAGGGCGTCTTCAGGTTGCGGTCGATCTGCTCGATCGTGACGCTGGACGTCGATCTCGAAACGGTGTTCTGGTTCAGGACGTGGGTCGCCGGATCCGGCGTGAAGATGTAGGCGACCGAATCGGGGCCGATTTCGTAACGCACGGTATCGAGGAAGAGCCTGTCGTAGTAGCGCCCCCACGTCGAGAAGAGCTTGGTCTTGCCGTCCGCCCACGGATCCCAGGAGAGGCTGAGGCGCGGGGAGAGATTCGTGTTCTTGATCTCGAAGTTCTCGGGGAGCCTGTCCGGAAACGTGGTGTAGAAGCTTCTCCACGGCGACCCGTCCGCGCCCTCGTCGAAGACGCCGTCGAGGTTGGTGTCGTACTTTCTCAGCTTTTCCGGCGTCTGCGCGTCCATCGTGTAGAACAGGTTCTGGCTCGGCTCGAAGTTGCTCGTGAGATTCGGACCACAAACCTGGGACGACGTGTTCCTGCCTCCGGTGCCGGCGCTCGAGACCCGGAGCCCGTCCGAGCACATCGCTTTCACGAGGTCGATTGCCTGCTTCCGCTCCGTGCGCGGATTGAAGAAGGTGAACCCCGCGCTGTCGACATCCTCGCGATCGATGCGCGCGCTGAGCTGCAAGGTCACATTCTGTTTCGGCTTCCACGAGTCCACGAGATAAATGGCCGAGTTGAAGCTGACCGCTCGCTGATCGACGACGACCGGCTGGGCCTGGAATAGCGCCTGGACGCCCGTGACCGCGTTCGGAATCGGGTTACCCTGGGGATCCCGGCACGACGGGCAATCCTTCAGGAAGCTCAGGAAGAACGGGTTCGTGGTCGGCGAGTTCCCGTACGATTCGTTCGCGAACTCGAGGCCGGACTTGATCTGGTGCTCGCCCCAGGCGTCCTCGATCGTATAGCTGAGGTCCGTCTTGATGGCGTCTCTCTTGCGCGAGTCGGAGGACTGGATGTAGTACGGGCCTGTCGTGGTGCCGTTGCTGAGGTTGATGTCGTAGATCGACAGTTTCCCGGCGCTCGGGTCGCAGTTCTGAATGAAGACCGTGCCTCCGACGGAGCACTCCTTGACCGGGTAGAGGGCCTGGAGGCTCACCTTACCGTTGACGCGCGACACGATGGTGTCGATGTTCGTCGTGTGGAAGAGACTCGACACGGGCGTGACCCCAATTCCCGAGTCATAGTGCGTGGCGAGGGTCTCGAGGAGCAGCGTCGGCGAGATGATGGACGTCCAACGGAGCTGGGGGGTCTGGCCGCCCTGCGTGAACGTCGCGTCGGAGTCTTTGTCGGTGCCGAAGTTCAGGAAGAACCCCGTGAACTTGTAGGGATCGTCGTTGTACTGGAGCGCGAGCTTGTTGTCGGAATTGACCTGCCAGGTCACCTTGGCGAACGTGTTGTGTCCCGTCGTTTGCTGGACAATCGTCGCGCCGGAGAGGTTCAGGGGGTTGACCCGGTCCAGGTACTGAATGGACCCGAAGTACCAGATCTTGTCCTTCTTGAGGGCTCCGCCCACCGTGAGGTAGGGGGCCGTGCGCCGCAGGTTGGACTCCACCCTGTTGAACGTGTAGAAGGTGTCCACGTTGTTCGTGGCGCCCTGTCCGTTCAGGAAGCGGCCCTGCCAGAACATCTTGAAGGAGCCCTCGAAGTCGTTCGAGCCCGACTTGGTGATGATGTTCGCGAACCCGCCGTCGGCGCGCCCGTACTCGGCGCTGGCGCCGGAGGTGATGACCTCGATCTCCTCGACGGCGTCGATGTTGAGATTCTGCCCGAAGGTCCCGCTCGCAGGGTCGGTGATGTTGCCGCCGTCGAGACGGTACTGGAGCCCCGTCGATCGGGCGCCTTGAACGTTCGGGTTCCCGTCACCGTCGGTGTCGGTCACCCCGGGCGTGAGGGTCAGGATGTCCTGGTAGTTGTGGCCGATGATGGGCAGCCCCTCGATGAACTCGGTGTTGAACGTGGACGCGGTTTTCGTGCTCTCCGTGTCGACGATGCTTCCGTGGGCCACGACCTCGACGCGCTGCGTCAACTCCTCTTGCGACCGGAGCGTGATGTCCTGCACGGTCGTCTTGCCGGGATCGAGATCGATAGGCCCCAGCTCGATGGGGGCGAACCCCGGGTAGTTGACGTTCAGCGAGTAATCGTTGGCGGGGGGCAGGAGCTGGAACTTGAAGTTTCCTTCGATGTCCGTCATCACGGTCTTCTTCGCGTCGCCGTGAGTCCTGCTGGCCACCGTCACGGGTACGCCCGGGAGGCCCGTGCCCTCGCTGTCCACGACCTTGCCCTTCAGAACCGCCGTCGTCGCTTGCGCGAAGGCTCCGGAAACCAGCAGCGCGGACGCGGCAAGCCACACCGCGACCAGTCGATGGGTCTTCATCACCACCCTCCGAACCAGCTCAGGCCCCGGACAAGGGGTTGGGACTTTCCGGATTGCCGAGCGAAAGCGTTAAGGTATAAGGTCTTACGCACAGGACGGAATTCAGAGCCTTATACCACACACCCACCCGAGCGTCAACGTAATAACGATGTAGCGCCAGCATCGGCGCACCCCATTCCGCCCTCCCCCGGGCGGACCAACTCTTCGCTCGCCTTTGACCCGGATTCGGCCGCGTTGGTTGACGGGATGATAGCCATTCGTCCCTTTTTTATGGGGTATCTCCGACCGCCGCGGGCAGATATGGCGTGATCTGGACCACGAATGCGTCCCCGCCGGCGCCCTGAGGCCGGGCCGGTGCGTTTGGGTCGTCCTCCGGCGTCACGACCCGCAAGGGGAACGAGAGCTCGAAGGGGATTCCGAGGGATACGGTCCGGGTGAACGACGCGTCCACAAGGCGCGGCTCCTTCGAATCCTGCAGGGGGAGGAGGCGTGCGCTGAAGGTCGCGTCGACGCTGATCCACCCCGCCTGCGGCGTCATCGGCCGGAGCGTCAGCGAGATCTCCTCTTCGGGACGCGATGGACCCGATGCCGACGCCTCCCTCGGGGCCGTCCACGACGACTGACACGACACCGGCAGGCCTTCGAGCGTCCTGAGCGCGTGGGTCGAGAGGAGCTCGCGGATTCCTCCCGCCTCGCGGTAGGCATCGACCCGGAATGCGACCTCCCTGAGGTGGGAGGGGAGGGGCGCGCCCGCGGGTGTCTCCTCGTCCGGCCTGAGCAGGCGCAGCGAGAGCAGCAGGCGGCGGTCGCCGGCAGAATCTTCCGCGACCTGGACGAGGTGCGACGATCCGGCCTCGAGCTCCACCTCTTCGAGATTCACTTCGTCGGCCGCCTTGCCCGAGCTCTCCGCCGCGGCGTCGGCCCATAGCTCCACACGCAACGACATCGAGATCCTCGCGACGCCGGGGTCGTCCTTGCCGGGTGCCCTCCGCTCTCGCGGCGTCACACTCACGGCGAAGGCTCCCGGGAGGCCCGGCTCGCGAACGGTCTCCCGCAGGAGGCCGGTCGCGCCGAGCGGGATGCGCGCCCTGTGTTCCGACAGGGCATGCATTCCGTCGGGCCCCGTCAGGAGGAGGCGCGCGAGGAGGAGTATCGTGGTGCCTGTCGCTTCCATTGGCTGTCATCCTATCGCGGTCGGCCCGTCCGGGGAAGCTTTCGGGGTTGCTCGATGGATCGGGCGGCGACGCTTCGTTATGATGACGGGCGCGAAGAGGCCGGTGGTCGCGGGGAGCCATGAGGATAACGATTGACGAAGTCCATCGCGTGGCGGCGCTCGCGCACCTCGCCGTCCCCGATGAGCTCGCGGAGCGCCTCCGCGCCGACCTCGATCAGATCCTCGACTACATCGCACAGCTCGACGAAGTCGACACCTCGTCGGTCGCCCCCGCTCTGGGGTTCACCGAGGAGATCTCCATGCTCCGGGCCGACGAGGAGTCGGCGGTCCTCGCCCAGGACGACGCGCTGAGGAACGCTCCCGAGTCGGGTGAGGGGCACTTCAAGACGCCGCGGGCGCTTCCCGGATGACGCCGCCGCTTCACGGGGAGAGCATCGCCGGACTCCTGGAGCTGATGCGCACGGGCGCGGCCTCGTCGAAGGACGTCGTGAGCGCGTGCCTGGCCCGTGTCGAGAGCGTCGAGCCGCGGATCCGCGCTTTCCTCTCCCTCCGCGCGGAGGAGGCCCTTCGCGAGGCGGAGGCCGTGGACACGGCGCGCGCACGCGGCGCGGCTCCGGGCCTTCTGGCGGGGGTTCCCATCGCGCTCAAGGACATCATCGGGACGCGCGGGTGGGAGACGACCTGCGGGTCCCGCATCCTCCGGAACTACGTGCCGGTCTACGACGCCACGGCCACGGAGCGCCTGCGTCGCGCGGGCGCGGTCATCATCGGCAAGACGAACATGGACGAGTTCGCCATGGGTTCGTCGACCGAGCACTCCGCGTTCCAGGTCACGCGGAATCCGTGGGACACCGACAGGGTCCCCGGGGGCTCTTCCGGCGGCTCCGCGGCCGCGGTCGCCGCGCGCGAGGTGCCGGGGGCGCTGGGGACCGACACGGGTGGCTCGGTGCGACAGCCCGCCGCATTCACGGGAGTGGTCGGGCTGAAGCCGACCTACGGCCGCGTCTCCCGCTACGGGCTCGTCGCCTTCGCCTCCTCGCTCGATCAGATCGGCCCCCTCGCTCGCACGGTGGCCGACTGCGCCCGCCTGCTCCAGGTGGTCGCGGGGCACGACCCCTCCGACATGACGAGCTCGCACCGCGAGGTTCCCGACTACCTGGCGGCGCTCGCGAGAGGGGTGCGGGGCCTTCGCGTGGGTGTCCCCGTCGAATACTTTCCCGAGGGGCTCGACGCCGAGGTCGCAGCCTCGATGGAGCGATGCCACAGGATTCTCGAGGAGGCCGGCGCGAAGCTGGTCGAGGTGTCGCTGCCGCAAACGCGGCACGCCATCGCGACCTACTACATCATTGCCACCGCCGAGGCCTCCTCGAATCTCGCGAGGTTCGACGGCGTGCGGTTCGGCTACCGGGCGAACGGCGCCGAATCGCTGCGCGCCCTCTACGAGGAGACGAGGGGAGAGGGGTTCGGCGCGGAGGTCCGGCGCCGGATCCTGCTCGGCACGTTCGTGCTCAGCGCCGGGTACTACGACGCTTACTACCTGAAGGCTCAGAAGGTCAGGGCGCTCCTGCGCCGCGACTTCGAGAACGTCTGGGATCAGTGCGATCTTCTCGCCGTGCCCACGACGCCCGGCCCGGCTTTCCGGCTCGGTGAGAAGACGGATGACCCTCTCGCCATGTATCTCTCCGACATCTTCACCGTCACAGCCAACCTCGCCGGGATACCGGCGATCTCGGTCCCGGGAGGGTTCACTCGCGGCGGGCTCCCCCTCGGGTGCCAGCTCCTCGGAAAATTCTTCGAAGAGTCGACGCTGTTCGCGGCCGGCCGCGTCATCGAGGATGCCCTCGCGCTCAAAGGTCCACACCCCAAGCTGCCGATCTAGCGCGCGGATCGGCGTCGTCGCGGCGGTGCTCCTCGCGGCACTGGCGATTGCGGATTCGCGCGCGGGCGAGGGTGTGCGGCGGGTGGTGCTCTCGGACGGGGAGCTCGCAACCGAGAGCGACGGCTCGCTGTTCCTCGACGTTCTGGCCGGCGCCGACGAGAGCGCGGCGCGCCTGGCCGCCCGCTACGCCGGCTCCACGGCCTCCGCGGCGGCACTCAAGGCGGCGAACGGGGGAGCCGAGCCCGTCCCCGGTTCCTTCTACCACGTTCCCCTCGAGGCCCTCTCGGAAGAGCGGCGCCGTCTCGTTCTGTCGGCTCTCTTCCCGGAGGAGGTCCCGACCTCGCCGCTGGAGTTCGGCACCGACGCGGCGGGCCCCTACGCCGTCTACCGGCTGAAGCCCGGCGAGGCTCTCTATTCGGCCGTCGTCGTCCGATTCACGGGCCGCGTCGACCCGTCGGAGGTGAACACGCTCGCCGCCCTCGTGGCCGGGCGGAGCGGCATCACAGATCCGAGGAATATCGACGCCGGCTTTCCGGTCAAGATCCCCCTGGAGCTCGTGAACCCGGAGTTCCTGCCGAACGGGGCGCCGGCGCGCGCCGACATGGAGGAGGGGATCGTCGAGTCGACGCGCCAGAAAGTTCGGGGCGGGGCCGAGAGGCTCGCGGGGGTGCACGTCGTCCTGGACGCGGGGCACGGCGGCGATGACTCGGGGGCGGTCAGCGCGGGAGTGCAGGAAAAGGAGTACGCCTACGACATCCTGTGCCGCGTCCGGGCGCTCCTCGAGAAGAACACGAAGGCGGTCGTCGTGGCGACCATCCGCGATCAGAGCACCGGCTACCGGCCGCAGGACGGAAGAATCCGCCGGGATCGCGACGAGGAGATCCTGAGCGACCCACCGTTCAGCCTGCGCTCCCCGGGCGCCACGACGACCGGCGTGAACCTGCGCTGGCGTCTGGCGAACGCGGAGTTGGACAGACTCTCCGCCGCGGGAGTTCCGGACGACCACGTCGTCTTCCTGAGCATCCACGCCGACTCGCTGCACCCCTCGATTCGCGGGACGATGATCTACGTCCCGGGGCCGGACCATCGTCGGAGCGCTCCGAAGGGAGTGACGCTGAGCGGGCTGAGACGATCCGAGGGCCTGTCCCGGGGTCTCGCCCGGCGCGTCATCGCGTCGCTCCGCGCTCAGCGAGTCGCCGTCGAGCCTTACCAGCCGATCCGGAATCACGTCATTCGATCCGGCCGCGAGTGGATCCCCGCGGTTCTCCGGGACTCGCGCATCCCGCACGCGCTTCTGGTCGAGATCGCCAACCTGAACAACGACGAGGACCGCGCGCTGATCGTGACGACGGAGTTCCGTCAGCGGGTGGCCGCGGGGATCGTCGACGCGCTCGTGCGGTACTACGAGCCCGCTCGCGCGAAGGGCGGCGAGTTGGCGGCAAAGACCGGCCGCTGAGCCCGTTCCTTGATCCGCCACCAGGCCCGGTGAAATACTCACCTCCCGGACACTTCGGCATTCCCGCCGCGCGGCAGGGGGAGTTCCTCATGAAGGTTCTCGTCGTGGGTGGAGGCGGAAGGGAGCATTCCCTCGTCTGGAAGATCGCCCAGTCGCCGCTCGTCGATCGCGTCTATTGCGCCCCGGGAAACGCCGGCATCGCCTCTCTCGCCGAATGCCTCGCGATCGATGCCGCGGACGTCTCGGGGCTCGCGGAGTTCGCGGCCAGGGAGTCCATCGACCTCACCGTCGTGGGTCCCGAGCTGCCGCTGAGCCTGGGCCTCGCGGACGAGCTGCAACGGCTCGGGCTGAGAGTGTTCGGGCCCCGGCGGAACGCCGCGGCCCTCGAGGCGAGCAAGGTCTTCGCGAAGGAGTTCATGACGCGCCACGGGATACCGACGGCGGACTACCGGGTCTTCCGATCCCTTCCCGCCGCCGTCGCCCACCTCGAGGCGGACTCGACGCGGTATCCGATCGTCGTGAAAGCCGACGGGCTCGCAGCGGGCAAGGGAGTGGTGGTCGCGGCGCGCGCCGCGGAGGCGCTGGCCGCGGTCCGCCTGATGATGGATCAGCGGGCGTTCGGCGACGCGGGGGACGCCGTCATCGTCGAGGAATGCCTCACCGGGCCCGAGGTGTCGTTCTTCGCGCTCTGCGACGGAACCCGCGTCGTCGAGTGGCCGACGTGCCAGGACTTCAAGCGCGCGCTCGACGGCGATCTGGGGCCGAACACGGGCGGCATGGGGGGGTATTCACCCTCCGCGTACGTGGATGCGGCTCTGGTGAAGGACGTCTTCTCGCGGATCATCGAGCCCACCGTCTCGGGGATGGCGCGCGAGGGGCGCGCCTATCAGGGAATTCTCTACACCGGACTCATGCTCACCGAGCGCGGACCGATGGTCCTCGAATACAACGCGCGTCTGGGGGATCCCGAGGCGGAACTCCTCCTGCCGCGGATGCGGAGCGACATCGTGCCGTGGCTCGCGGCGGCCGCGGAAGGTTCGCTTCCTCTCGATCGGAAGATCGAATGGCGGCCCGAGCCCGCCGTGACGGTGGTGGTGGCCTCGGGAGGCTATCCCGGCTCGTACGAGAGGGGCCGGCGCATCGATGGGCTGCCGGAGGCGGGAGCGGTTCCGGGGGCCACCGTGTTCCATTGCGGGACGAAAGTGGGGAAAATGGGGGAAGTCGAGACGGCCGGGGGAAGGGTTCTTTCGGTCACAGCGGTCGGGGCGGGGCTCGATGCCGCGGCCCGGACGGCGTACCAGGCCGTCGCCAGGATTCGGTTCGAAGGGATGATGTTCAGGAGGGACATCGCCTCCGCCGCCGTGCGCCGGATTGCCGGGGCGGAGGGGGCGGGTGTCTGAAGGACAGGTGGGTCACGACATGAAGAGCGCGAAAGCGCCGGCGCGGGTCGGCATCGTGATGGGAAGTGATTCGGACCTCGCCGTGATGGGTGAGGCGTCCCGGGTTCTCGAGGAGTTCGGCGTCGCCTCGGAGATCACCGTCGCGTCGGCGCACAGGTCGCCCGCGAGGGTCGAGCGGTACGCCGCGTCGGTGGACGCCCGGGGAATCCAGGTTCTGATCGCGGGAGCCGCCGGCGCCGCGCATCTCGCGGGGGTCCTCGCAGCGCTGACGACCGTCCCGGTGATCGCCGTTCCGCTGGCGTCCTCCCCTCTGGGAGGGTTCGACGCGCTGCTCGCGTCGGTGCAGATGCCGCCCGGAGTTCCGGTCGCCGTGACCTCGGTCGGCCCCTGGGGTGCGCGCAACGCGGCCATCCTCGCCGTGCAGATTCTCGCGACCGGGGACCCGGCGCTCAAGAAGAAGCTCGCGGATCACAAGAAGAAGATGGCCGACGACGTGGAGCGGAAGGCGGCGAAGGTCGAGAACGGGAGCTGACTCCCCGGCGCGCGCTACGCGCTCGTCGTGCAGCGGAGCACGAGACGGTAGCCCAGCTCGGCCGCGGCGGCATCGTCCGGGCAGGCGGAGCAGGTCGTCTCCGCGGCGAGGGCGTGGTGCGACGTCCGGGCGGGGGGGGTCGCGAGCGCCGGGACCAGCATCGATCCGCCCCTCTGGTCCCCGCGCTCGTTCATCGGAATCGGGTGACCCACGGGCTCTTTCATACCATCCTCCGAGACCGTCACGGCTTCTCGTAGTCGTCGACGAATCGCCTTCTCCGCGCGGCGCGAGGGGGGCCGCCGAAGCTCCAGAAAGACGCGGACTCGTCTGCCGGCGGCACGGGAACCACCCCGGCGAATCGATCGGCTCTCCCGTCGCGCTCCCGGTCTCCCCCGAGATCCGGCGCGGTGTTCCAGCGCGGGGGGCCCGCGAGCATCCCCTGCTCCTCGAGGGTGACGCCCCGTCGATCGTTCACGCACTGACCCGCGAGCGACCCTTCGCCGGCCGGCGATTCCCCCGCGCGCGCCCGGTCAGTGGGCACCCGGCTCCAGGCCGCCGGGCCGCGCGCCTTCCTCGAGATGCGCATGCTCCGCGAGGGCGCGGTTCGCCAGCTCCGGGACGAGATCGCGGATGACCTCGGAGGCGAGCGATGAGTAGTCCTCGGTCCCGCGCGCCCGCCGATCGTAGTCGAGGACGGCCAGACCGTGCGACGCCGCCTCCTTCAGCCGCACGTTGCGGTGGATCGCGGTGGCGTAGAGCGCCTCGCCGAAGAACGAGCGGATCTCGGCGAGCACCTCGCGGGCGAACGAGGTCTGGTGATCGTAGATCGTGGCGACGGCGCGGATTCTCTTCTCCTTCAGCCACTCCGGCCGGTGGCGCCTGACGGCGCGCAGGAAGTTCCCCACTCCGTTGAGCGAGAAGAAGCCGATCTCGACCGGAATGAGAATCGTGTCGCTCGCGCGCAGCGCCGCGAGCGTCAGGGTGCCGAGGCTCGGCGGGCAGTCGATGATCACGAAGGAGTAGCGGCGCGTCGTGCGCCTCAGGCACTCCATGAGACGCTCCTCGCCGTCCGCCGTGCGCGCCAGCTCGGAATCGAGGAAGAGGAGCTCGTCGCCGGCCGGAACGAGGTCGAGCCCGTCGCGGACGCGGATGGCGCGGGCGGACAGATCGTTGGGCGAGAGGAGGAGATCATGAATCGCACCCGCCGGGGCGCCGCCCCGTGCGCTGAGACCGAGCGTGGCGTGCGCCTGCGGGTCCATGTCCACCAGGAGGACGTCCATCTTCCGCTCGGCGAGGCAGGCGGCGAGATTGATGGCGGTCGTCGTCTTTCCGCAGCCTCCCTTCTGGTTCGTGATGCTCAGGACGCGCATGCGTCTCCCATCACGGGGTCGACGGAGCCGACGCCCGCGGCGGTGAGCACGCGGCCCACCCGCTGCGAGAAATTGAGAATCGAGTCGATCGGCTCTCGATCCGCGAGCCGGCCGGTGAGCTCGAGAAGCGCGCGCGACGACGGCGCCGTCGGATGGGCGAGGACCACCGGGCGCCGCTCCCTCACCGACCGCTCGAGGTACGCATCGCGCGGGATCGTCCCCATCGAGAGGATTTCCCTGCCGAGGAACTTGCGCGCGACGTGGCTGATCTTGCGGTACGTCTCCGCCCCGTCCATGGCCGAGCGCGCGTCGTTTACGAGGAGCCCCACCGACGCCTGCGGCCGGTGCGTGACGAGGGTCTTGATCAGCGCATAGGCGTCCGTCATCGACGTCAGGTCCTCCGTGGTGACGACGAGAACCAGATCGGCTCCATGCAGAAAGACGATGCTCTGCCGGCTCAATCCGGCGGGGCAGTCCAGCAGGACGATGTCCGAGCGCGCCATGAGCGGTGCGATGGCCGAGGCGAGCGCGCCGAGGCTCGAATCGTCGAGCCCGGCCATCTCGGGGATCCCCGAGGCGCCCGGGAGCACCAGGACGCCGCGCGGGCCCGCGAGCAGGACGTCGTCGAGCGAGCGCTCGCCGCGCAGGAGGTGCGACACGTCGAACCGCGGGAGCAGACCGAGCAGGATGTGGGCGTTCGCCAGGCCGAGGTCGAGGTCGATGAGGCCCACGCGCTGGGACTCGGCGAGCGCGACCGCGAGGTTGACGGCGATGAGCGACTTTCCCGTGCCCCCTTTGCCGCTGGCGACGGCGACGACGAACGCGGTCGCGGGGGAGTCCGCCGCGGCGCGCCGCGGCTGCGGGTGGGTGATGGCCGTGCGCATCGCGGTTGCGGGAGGCGCGGCCGGGAGGCCGGGCGCGGGGGCCGCGACGGGCTGGGCGGAGGCCCCTTCGTCGTCGGGAATCTTCGAGAGCCCCGCCTCAGGGTCGCCGCGAACCAGCTTCTCGAGAGAGTCTCCGATGAGATCGCTCATCCCGCGACCGAGCGATTTCTTTTTCCTTACGCCGTCGCTCGCCATCAATTTTCCAGAAATCCGCCGCGCACTTCGTTCGCGCTGGAGAACGAGGCGGACACTCGCCCTTCCCCGGAGGCGCCCGGCTTCGCCGCCTGAGGGCGCGCCATCGAGAGCCTGCGGAACTCCGCGAGCTCGTCCGACGTGAGCGGAATCCCCGCGAGAGGATTCATCTCCCTGTCGATCGGCGCGGGTTTCGCGGACGGTGCGGGCGCTGCCGGGCGCGCCGAGCCGGCCGGAATGGGCGTGAGGGCGGTGACGTGGAGCGCGAGTCCAGTCGGGAGCTCGAAAGCGTGCACCTCCAGGACCTCGGGGGCGCCCGAGGCCAGGTGGGCGAGAAGGGTCGCGGCCGCGGGCTCGACCGAGCCGGCCATCAGAAGCGCGCGCGCGCCGTTCCCGCACTTCGCCAGCTGCGGCGAGAGCGCCCTCAGGGTCTCGAGGCTTTCGGCGATCCAGCCGCGCGCGACGAGCATCTGCTCGACACTCCGCGGCGTGAGACATTCGACCGCCCGGATCGCCACGCAACGGCCGCGCGCGTCGTACGCAAGGCCATCGAGAGTCACGGCGTCGCCCTTGACGGGGATCGGCAGCCGGCGGGCCACGAGGGTGAGTCCGGCCTCGATGAGGGACGGCTCCTGTTCGATCAGATCGAGGAGACGCGCAGGATCTGGGAAGGGCAGAGGCTGAAGCCTGGCTGCTGGCAACGTTCCTCCGAAATCACGGAATCCGTCACCGCGTCAGAAGTTGCGGCGCATGTTAGGGGGCCTGCGCGCGCCAAGTCAAGCCGGAGGCCTCCGGCTCTTCGCGGGGCACGAACGCGAGAAGCGCGCCGCCGCTGAAGTTGAACGCGACCGGCATCTCCCGGAGAAAGCCGCGCTCCCAGAGCGCCTCGACCGCGTCGAGCGTGTTGCGACGTCCCCACGTCTCGACCAGGGGTCGGAGCCGGGGGTTGAGCGCGCGGCCGGTGTGCTCGTGGGCAAGGCGCGCGACGTGGATCACGCAGAGATACCTCGGATTCGGCCGGCGCCCCGCGAGAAGATCCTCGACGAGATCGAGCGCGAGTCCCGCGCAGGTGCGTCCGACCGTCTCGTCGGGGCACTCCACGAACACGTCGTACCTGTTCGGCGGCTCGATCCATGCGCACGTCACGCCCGAGCACCTCTCCATCCGGGCGATGTAGTGCTGCACGTCGATCCACACGTGCTCGACCAGGTGCGCGAGATCGACGCCCGGGTCGCGATCGTCCACGGCGCACCCGCGCCGGCGGTCCCGTCCGGCGAAGGTCTCGCGGACGGAGTTCCCTCCGCAGCACCTGTGCCTGCTGAGCGAAGGGAGGAACCCGGTGAGCGATTCGACCAGATCGGCCGTCGCGGCCTCCGCGTCGACTCCGTCGATGACGAGCGAGAGCTTCAGACGGCGCGCGCCGGGGAGGAACGATGCGTTGAGCGGTGTGATCTGAGGGAAGTCGCCGAAGTCGACGTCGCGGACGCGGATTCGGCGCTCCGTCCCGCCTGGCCCGAACTCCGACTCCGCTGGCGCGCTGGCGCTCCGGTCGATTTCCCCCGCCTCCCGCCCCGGTCGCGGCTTCCGCGGCATGTGAGATCGAGGCGCCTCGTCGTCGGGTGGCTCGCTGCGCTTTCTCTTTGCGGTCATCGAAGTGTCGGGTCGCCGGCACGGGAGCCGGACGGGACTCCGGGAGGGGGCCCGGCCGTCGGGCAGCCGCCGGGCCCCGAGATCGATCTGGGGGCCGCCTTGAGGGCCGGCCCGTCCTGGCGTGAGCTCGCGAGCCTCAGGACTCGTCGAACTTGCTGTCCTCCTTGTCGAGAGTTCCCTGGAGCACGATGCGGTACTCCCCGGTCTCCGTGTTCAGCGCGTCCACCTTCGCCGTGCAGCTGACGGAGGAGAACAGCAGCTCACCCAGCTTGGCGCGGAGAGTTCCCGGAGCGGTCGGCGTCCTCTCCACGCTCCGGATGTCCTGCATTCTGAATCTGGCCATCGTCTGTCACCTCCCGTGGGGGCCGCCGCGCGCCGCCGCCGCTCGAGGCGGGCGGCCGCGTCGGGCCCGGCGGACCCTAGGACTCGTCGAATCTGGTCGTCTCCCTGTCGAGAGTTCCCTGAAGGATGATCCGGTACTCGCCGGTCTCCGGGTTGATCGATTCGACGCGGCACTTCGCGTGGGTCGAGGAAAGGATCACCTCGCCGATCTTGCTGCGGAGCGTCGCCGGGGACGTCGGCGCGTTCTCGATGGTTCGGAAATCGTCCATGCGAAACCTTGCCACTCAGGTCACCTCCTTCCGCGTTCGGAACAGGTTGCCTCGAGGCTTCCCGCCGGATCGACACACGTCGCCTCGAGGCGGGGGCCGGGGAACAGAGTCTTCGAAGAGCGTCGCCTCCGGGTTCTCATGACGTTCCCGTGGCGGACGCCGGCGTGAATTCGGGATGCTGGGACACTCTCTGTGCGCATCTCGACGAGAGGAACCGGGCCAGTGCGCCCGGGAAAGCGGGCTCAATCGATGGTCCGTCGCGAACAAGGGCGAGACTAACGGGGCATCCGCGCGATGTCAAGAACTTCCGGTCACCAGGCGACGGGGACGCGAACCGGCGCTTCGTCTCGATCGAGGTAGACCAGGTATCCGTGCGTCTTCCCGAACTCGTAGAGCGCCCGGGTCACGTCCACGTCGCGCCGGCAGTACTCCTCGATCAGATCGATCCGCCCCTCCTTCCACCACTTGAGACTCTGGAGGCCGTCGGCGCTCTTGCGCTCGCCGAGCGTGGCGCCGGCGAGGTGGCCGAGGCTCAGCCGGAAGCCGAGCCGGCGGTGGATCTCCTCGAGCATGTCGAGCGTCGCGACGCGGGAATAGTCGGCGCCGGTGCAGCCGCGCAGCACCTCGTAATCGAAACGCTTGACGTTGAACCCGACCACGAGATCCGCCGAGAGGAGCTGCGCGGCGAGCCGATCGGCGTCCTTCTCGAAGTACGTGCGGTGCTCGCCGCGCTCGGAGTCATAGGTGACCGCGAGCGCGAGCCCCATCTCGCGGATGCGCCCCCAGCCGCCGACCTCTTCGGCGCTTCTCTGGGTCTCGAGGTCGAAGAAGAGGATGCGGCGCGGCCGGGCGCCGCCTCGGACCGGTGCCGCGTCCGCGCGAGAGGGTCGCTCGGGAATCGTGACCACCGCCGCCCTGACCCTCGACCTGGTCGCGCCCGGCTTCCCGAGCTCCCGGAGCAGCCCGGCGCTCCCCGGCTTGTCGAGGGGATGGTTCCCGCTGCCGCACTTCGGCGAGTGGACGCACGAGGGACAGCCGGCCTCGCATCGGCACGTGGCAATCAGAACCGCCGTCTTCGCCAGCAGCTCCGCCGCGGTCTCGTAGCCTCGTCGAGCCAGCCCGATCCCTCCGGGATATCCGTCATAGATGAAGATCGCAGGCCCCCCGATCTGCGGGTGGTGCGCGTACGAGATGCCGCCGATGTCGCCCCGGTCGCAGATGGCGAAGAGAGGAAACAGCGAGATCGCCGCGTGCTCGGCGGCGTGCAGGCTGCCCATGAAGTGGTGGCCGCGCGCCGCCCACTCTCCGCTCATCGGGCGCGGGATCTCGATCCAGAGGCCGACGGTCTCGTAGATCATCGGCGGAAGGTCGAGCGGATGGCGTGAGAGCCTTCGCTGGTCGGCGATGCGGATCCGCGCGTAATCCTTGAACTCCTGCGTCACCCGGAGCTCGCCGAGGCGCACGACATAACCCTCTTCCTCACGTGTCTCGAGCACCTCGAGGATCTCGGTCTCCTTCCCCGCGGTGACCTGCGTGTAGTAATCGACGTCGCAGCGCTTCACCGCGACCCTCCGTCGATCCCGATCCAGCGACACGACCTCGTACTGCTGCCCCTGCTGGAGGTATATCGCGCCGGGGTGGCACTCGAGGAAGGCGCGCGCCTCATCGACGGACCCGATGATTCGGCCCTCCGGCTCCTCGACGATGGTGTAGCCGGCTCCGCCGGATCTCAGGCTCACGTCGCGCTCGGGGCGGCGCTTGAGCGCGCGCCACGCGTCCGTCCGGTGGTCCGCGACGAGGGCTCCGTTCGTGACGAGTCCCTGGATGAGGCCGAATGTCGCGGCGCCGTAGACTCCGCGATCCGCTTCGGTCAGCGGAAGCTCGGCGGCGGCGCATACAAGATGTTGCGACGCGATGATCGGATTCTCCGGATCCGCGGCGACGGGCTCGCACCCCCGATCGAAGAACTCCCCCGGGTGCGTCATGAAGTACTGGTCGAGCGCGTCCCCCATGCCGACGAGCACCACCAGCGAGTCCCGGTCCTCCCGACCGACCCGCCCGATCCTCTGCCATGCCGACGCGATGCTCCCCGGGTACCCGACCAGGATGCAGACGTCGAGTCCGCCGACGTCGATCCCGTGCTCGAGCGCGCTCGTGCTCACCACGCCGAGGAGCCGCCCGTCGCCGAGCGCCCGCTCGATCTCGCGGCGCTCCTCCGGGAGGTAGCCCGCGCGATAGGCGCGGATCCGATCGGCGACTCCGGGGCTCGTCTGCCTCAGCCACGAATGAATGAGCTCGGTGATGCGTCGCGCCTTCGTGAACGCGATGGTGCGAAGGCCCGACCCGATCGCGACGGACATCGCGCGCGTCGCGAGCGTGTAGGGGCTCGCGTCGCGGCCGCTCAGGAAGAGGAAGTGGCGCGCCGATCGGGCCGACGCGCTCCCGGATACGACGTGAAACGGCTCTCCGATCACCCCCTCCGCGAACGCGCCGGGATTCCCTATCGTCGCCGAGCACGCCACGAATCGCGGCGCGGCCGCGTAGTGCCGGCACAGGCGCCTGAGGCGCGCGATCACGTGGTGGAGGTGCGATCCGAAGACTCCGCGGTAAACGTGAAGCTCGTCGATCACGACGAGATCGAGGCGCGAGAGAAAGCCCGCCCACGAGCGATGGTGCGCGAGGATCGCGAGGTGGAGCATGTCGGGATTCGTGATCAGGACCCGCGGTGGGTGCGCGCGGACCCTGCGCCGTTCGGGTTCCGTCGTGTCGCCGTCGTAGACGGCGGCGTCGGCTCCGGGATCCGACCCCGTTGCCGCGGCGAGGGAGCGGAACGCGCGCAGCTGATCCCGGGCGAGCGCCTTGTAGGGGAAAAGGTAGAGCGCCGTGGCCGCGGACGACTCCAGGGCGCGCTCGAGGGTGGGAATCATGTACACGAGGCTCTTGCCAGAGGCCGTCGGCGTGACCGCCACGACGTTGCGCCCGGCGCGCAGCGCGTCGATCGCTTCGGCCTGGTGCGCGTACAGCCGGCTCACCCCGAGCGCGTGGAGGGCGCGGGAGATCGCTCCGGGCAGCGGGCTCGCCGTGTCCGCGAAGCGCGCCGGGGACCCGGGCACGAGACGCCTGTGAACGACCGCGTCGCGGAAGGACTTCGAGGATGCGAGCTCGTCGGCGAACGCCGAGAGCGAATCAGCGCTCCGGGGCGGCGGGATATTCATAGAAGCCGCGTCCCGACTTCCTTCCCAGGAGTCCGGCGTCGACCATCCGCCTCAGGAGCGGGCAGGGCCTGTAGCGCGGATCTCCGAATCCGTCGTGGAGGACTTCCATGATGTGCAGGCAGACGTCGAGTCCGATGAAATCGGCGAGCTCGAGCGGTCCCATCGGATGCCGCATGCCGAGCTTCATGATCGAATCGATGGCGTCGCGGCTCGCGACTCCTTCCATCAGCGCGGTCACCGCCTCGTTGATCATCGGCATCAACACGCGGTTCGAGACGAACCCCGGGTAGTCGGACGCCTCGACCGGCTTCTTTCCGAGGGCGACGGCCAGCTCGTGCGTCGCCGCGACCGTCGCGTCGGTCGTGAGCTGGCCGCGGATGACCTCGACGAGCTCCATGATCGGGACCGGGTTCATGAAATGCATGCCTATCACGGAGCCGGGCCGTCCCGTCGCCGCCGCGATCCGCGTAACGGAGATGGACGACGTGTTCGTGGCGAGAATCGCGTGCGGGGGGCACACCGCGTCGAGCGCCGCGAAGAGCTCGCGCTTCACGTCGAGCCGCTCGACGATGGCCTCGACGACGAGGGCCGCCTCGCCGAGGGCGGAGACGCTCGTGGACGTCCGGATCCTCTGGAGGGCCGCCTCGCGATCAGGGGAAGCCATGCGCCCCTTGTCGACCGCCCGCTGCATCTCGCCGCTGATGGTCGCCATCGCGCGCTGGAGCAGAGACTCCTGGAGGTCCACGATCACCACGCGGAAGCCGGAGCGCGCCGCGACGTGCGCGATCCCGTGCCCCATCGTCCCCGAGCCGACGACGCCGAACACGTCATTCGGTTTGATCACCATCCCGTCCTCCCGCAACCGTCAGACGTCGACCCGGATCCCGGCGCTCTCACCCCAGCCTCCCGTGACGAGCGCGTATCCCGCCCCTCCTGCACCGCTCGCGAGCAGCGCCACGAGATCCACCACCAGCGCGGCGCCGTCGGCCCCGGTCGCATGACCGGGGCGCATCCCCGCGCCGGTGTTGAGCGCGGGCGAGCCGCCGCGGTCCTGCCACGGGAGGGGGGGGAGTCCGTCTCCCTGCGGGACGTCGGCCTCGATGAACCGGAATGCGCTCCACGAGCCGACCCCCGGGACAGGTGCCGGGCTGAGGCGTGCGATGACCCGGAGGCCGCGCTCGTCGGCCCACGCCTTCTCCGCGAGGACGACCGCCGCGGCGCCGTCGGCGATCGCAGCCGACCCCGTAGCCCCGGCATCGCGTCGCACGCCGTCACCAGCCTCCGGTGCGTCGTCCCTGTCGACCACGCCGGGGTCGCCGCGCCTCCCCGCCGCGATCTCGACGGGGACGATCCTGGCCCGGATCGACTCCATCGACTCGGGCGCGAGCGATCGACCGGGCGTCGCGGCAACTGTCGGCGCGGAGGGCCCGTCATGCCGCGCGCCGTCGAGGAGGGTCCCGGCGCCGAGGCGCAGCCCGCGCCGAAGGTTGAGAGCGAGATGGGACGCGGTCGAGGAGCTTTCGAAGCCGCCGGCGACGACGATCCGGCAGCCCCCCGCGAGGATCGACTCCGCGGCTGCGACGATGGCGAAGAGTCCCGACGCGCACCCGGCGCGCACCGTGATCGCGCGGGCAGAAGCGGGAAGGCCGGCGGCGGCTGCGGCGGCCGCGGATGGATTTCCCCTGAGCGCATGGCCTGCTGTGTTCCCCAGGAAGACCCGCTCGACGTCTCCCGGCGCGACCGAAGACGCTCTCAGCGCGCCGCCGACGGCCCGCGCGCCGAGAATCTCGGCAGGGAGATCCGCGAGGGATCCGAGAAGCCGGCCGTAGGGGGTCCGCGCTGCGCTGAGGACGACGACCTCTGGCAAGAAACCTCCGGACAAGGCGCGTGCGCGCTTTCGATCTTCGGAGTAGCGAATATATCACAGTCGCACGGGCGGTCTTCCCGAGCGTCGGGATAAGCGGCCAGGAGAAAGGAGTTGAGACGGATGCTCCGGTTGCCTGCCTGCCTCCACGGATGTAATATTCCGCGTCGGACTCGATCTGGAATTCACGAGGAAGGCGCGAGAGGCCTTCAGGAGATCAGGGGGAGCCATGAAGATCAGCGGCTGGAGAATGCTTCCGCTGAACACGCAGAGAAAGTCTCGCGCCACCGACCCCATCAAGGTGAGTTCGATCATCGCCTACAAGAACGATCAGCGCATCGTCCTCCACCGGGTCGAGAAGATGAACGCCGACGGCACCCGGGAGGTCTTCATCATCAAGGCGAGCCCCAAGATTCTGGCCACCGACAACTAGCGCGCGAAAGCGGTCGCCGGATCGCAGCCGAGACGTCGATCGGCTATGTTGGCGCCTTCGCCGCCGAGAGTCGTGTCGGCGCCTCCCGTTCCCGGGAAAAGATGAGACGGCCCGCGCGGGCACCCCACCGGGCGGTTCCGATCGGCATGAGGACGCATTCGTGAAGAACGGTCGCGGGCTGTTGTTCGCAGGGCTCCTTCTGTGCGCCGTTCTCCTTCCAGGCTGCCAACACCGGTCGTCGCCGGCGTCGAACCCCGAAGCGCTTCCGGATACTGGAGACGCCGCCAGGCCGGCCGCCGGATCACCCGAGTTCGTCCCAGTGCCCGTCTCCGAGATGCCGGTTCCCGTGGGCGCGCCGGGCCCCGGGTCGGTGGGCACGGCACTGAAGGGATCGGACTACACCGTCGCCGTCGAGGACGTCCTCGAGATCAGCGTGTACGGCGACGCCGAGCTCACGCGCCTCGTGCCCGTGCGTCCGGACGGGAAGATCTCGTTCACCTTCATCGGCGACGTGGAGGCCGCGGGGCGCACGGTCGAGGACATCCGAAGCGAGCTGACACGACGTCTGGGCTCCTACCTCCGTTCGCCCCAGGTCACCCTCATCGCGAGGGAGTTCGGCCGCCAGAAGGTCTATGTCGGGGGCGAGGTCAAGTCCCCCGGCGTCGTCTACATCACGCCACGCGAGAACTCGCTGGCCGACGTGATCTTCAAGGTCGGGCTCACGACCGAGAAGGCGGACCTCGCGAAGGCGGTCCTCGTTCGCCAGGGGCGCCTCGTCGACGTCGATTTTGCCCGGATGGTGCGGGGTGACATCAGCCTGAACGTCCCGGTCCAGAACGGCGACGTCGTGTACGTTCCCGAGGCCGCGGAACGCTACATCTACGTCGTGGGCGAGGTGCGCAACCAGACCGCCGTCGAGACGACGATTCCGGTCAGCATCCTGAACGTCATCACCCGCGCCGGGGGCGTGGAGACGGTCACCGCCAAGTCGAAGGAGATCGCGGTGCTTCGCGGCGGCCTCAAGGACCCGAAGGTCGCCGTGGTGAACTACAAGCGCCTCGTGGAGGGGGACCTCTCGCAGAACATCCTCGTGCGGCCCGGAGACATCGTCTACGTCCCGACGACCGCGCTCGGCAAGTACAACCAGTTCATCGAGCAGGTGCTGAGGTCGCTGACATTCCTCTTCCAGGGACGGGTCGTTCAGCAAGGGTTCAGGTGATCCGCGTCCATGCGAGGGAATGACGGGAAGCCAGGGACAGGCGAGCCGATCTACGCGCTGGGAATCAATTACTACGATCACGATTCGGCGGTCGCGCTGGCCCGGGACGGGCGCATCATCTTCGCGATCGCCGAAGAGCGCATCTCCCGGCAGAAGAAGGACAATTCCTTTCCCCATCGCTCCCTCGAGGCGGCTCTCCAGTTCGCCGGCATCGAATATCGCGACATCGCACAGGTCTGCTTCGGGTGGCAGCGCCCCGGCGCGGCGTTCGCGCACGACCTCAAGTGCTTCCTCACCGGCAGCGTCCCGCTGTCGGCGAGCTACCTCATCAACGGCGCCCGCCGCTGCGTCCGCGAGATGTGGCAGAAGGGCGGGGCCAGGCTTCTCGAACAGAGGTTCGGCGCGCCGGCGAGGCCCGTTCAGTACGTCGATCACCACTATGCGCACGCGCTGAGCGCGTTCCTGCTCTCGGGCTTCCGCGAGTCGGCCGTCATGATCGTCGACGGTCGGGGAGCGTGGGAGGCGACGACAACGTGGCAGGCGGGGGGAGGGGATTGCGCGCTTCTCGATGCTCACCCGCATCCCGACTCCCTCGGGTATTTCTACGCGGGCTTCACCCAGTTCCTGGGGTTCCGGCCCTACAGCGACGAGTGGAAGGTGATGGGGCTCGCGCCGTACGGGCATCCCGGCGTGGATCTCAGCCGATTCATCTCGTTCAACGGGAGCGGCTACCGAGTCGCCTCGCGCAAGCTCCTCGGACGACGCTTCGGTGACGTCAGCGCGATCAGCGCGCAGTTCGGGGCGCCGCGCGCGCCGGAGAGCGAGCTGACCGACCGGGAGAAGGACATCGCGTGGGCCGTCCAGGATCGCTGTGAAGAGGCGATGCTCCTCGTGGCGAAGGACGTGGTGACCCGGACGGGGCAGCGCCGGCTCTGCCTCGCCGGGGGCGTGGCCATGAACTCGAAGGCCAACGGGAAGATCCTGGCGTCCGGGATCGTCGACGAGATATTCATCCAGCCAGCGGCGACGGACGACGGCACGGCGCTCGGCGCCGCGCTCGCCGCGCACCGGATGGCGGGGGGCGCGCCCGCCGGGTACCGCCTCGACGACGTCTACCTCGGACCGGAGTACGGTGAAAAGGAGATCGAGGCGTTCCTCAGAACCTGCAAGATTCCGTTCACCCGGCCCGGCGACATCGCCGCGGAGGGCGCCGCCCTCCTCGCCGCCGGGAAAATCATCGGATGGTTCCAGGGGCGGATGGAGTTCGGCCCTCGCGCCCTCGGGAGCCGCTCCATCGTGGCGGATCCGCGCGACCCGGCGATGAAGGATCGCGTCAATGAAGTGGTGAAGTTCCGCGAGGGGTGGAGGCCGTTCGCGCCTTCGTGCCTTGCGGAGCGCGCCGAAGAGTACTTCGTGGGCTGCACGGACTCGCCGTTCATGATTCTCACGTTCCCAGTACGGGAGGAGAAGAAGTCGGTGATCCCGGCCGTGACGCACGCCGACGGGAGCGCCCGCGTCCAGACCGTCCGGAAGGACGTGAACCCCCTGTACCACGCCCTCATCTCCCAGTTCGACCGGCTCACCGGCGTCCCCGTCGTCATGAACACCTCGTACAACCTCCGGGAGGAGCCGATCGTCTGCGCGCCGAAGGACGCGGTGCGCACCTTCTACTCGTCCGGCCTCGACGCCCTCTGCCTGGGTCCGTTCCTGATCAAGAAGTGAGGGGAGGCCGCGGCGTGAAAGCGTTGATCGTCGCGACCGCCGTCTACAGCCTGGAAGGCGGACTCGAGCGGTTCAACCGCCGTCTCGTCCGGAGCCTCGACGAGCTCCGCGAGCGCGGCGAGGTCGGGGAGATCAGGTTGATGGGACTGTGGGACACGTCGACGTCGGCGGCGGCCCCGCCGGGGGTCAAGTTCTTCGCCGGTGATTCCGCGCGACCCCGATTCGTCGCCACGTTCATCGCGCACCTGCTGAGGCATCGCCCCGACGTCATCATCTATGCTCACGTGAACTTCGCGCCGCGCATCGCGCTCGGTCACCTCGTGGCGCCGCGGGCGAGGCACTTCCTGACGGTGCACGGCGTCGAAGTGTGGGAGCGCCCTCCGGCGGTCAAGGAGTTCATCGTGCGCCGATTCGTGGACACCGTCATGGCCGTGAGCCGGTTCACCGCGAGGACAATGGGCGGCGCCTACGGAATGGAAGAGGCGCGCTTCCGGTTTCTCGCGAACGCGCTCGACGTGCCCGCCGGGGAAAACCCGGAGCATTTCCCGACAATGCACGAGGCCGAGGGCGACTGGCGCCTCCTCGTCGTCACCCGACTGAGCCTGATCGACACCCACAAGAACGTCGACAAAGTGATTCTCGCCCTTCCGGCGGTCCGCGCGCGATTCCCGGGGACGCGCTGCGACATCGTGGGAGACGGACCGTGGAGGGGCCGCCTCGAAGAAATTGCCCGTGAGGCCGGCGTCTCGTCCTGCGTGCGCTTTCACGGGGTGGTGGACGAAGATCTCAAGGAATCGCTCTACGCCTCGAGCGACGTCTTCGTGCTCCCTTCGACGGGAGAGGGGTTCGGCATCGTCTTCCTGGAGGCCTGGCGCCACCGCCTTCCTGTCGTCACGAGCCGAGAGGGGGCGGCGCCAGAGGTCGTGCGCGACGGCATCGACGGGCGCTGCGTCGGCACCCGTCCGGAAGAGATCGCCGCGGCGGTCGTCGATCTGCTCGCCGACCCCGAGCGCCGGCGCGCCATGGGCGAGGCGGGGCACCGCAGGCTGCGCGAGAGCTTTACCCACGAGGTGTTCCGGCAGCGGTTGGGGGAGATTCTCGAGGAGGCGGCCACATGTGCGGCATAGCGGGGCTCGTCGCGCCGGCCGGAGAGATCGATCCCGACGTGGTCCCGAGGATGGTCTCCTCCATGCGGCACCGCGGTCCCGACGACTCGGGGGTTCAGAGGATACCGGCGGGGACTGCGGAATGCTGGCTCGGCAACGCGAGGCTCGCGATCATCGACCTCTCTGCCGCGGGTCACATGCCGATGAGGGAGTCGGGCTCGGCCAACTGGATCACTTTCAACGGGGAGGTTTACAACTTCCAGTCTCTGCGGAAGGATCTGGACGAGGGGCCGGCGAGCTATGCCTCGAGGACTGACACGGAGATCACGCTCAAGCTCTACCGCACGCACGGTGCGGCGGGCCTCACTCGCCTTCGAGGGATGTTCGCCTTCGCCGTCTGGGACGACCAGCGCCGCGAGCTGCTCCTCGCCCGCGATCGTGTCGGGAAGAAGCCGCTCTACTACGCGACCCCCCGTCCGGGCCTCTTCGTCTTCGCGTCCGAGATCCGGACCCTGCTCGCCAGCGGCCTCGTCGAGCGGCGGCTCGATCCCGACTCCCTCGATGTCTACCTCGCGAACGGGTTCGTCGTCTCCCCCCTGACGATGCTCCGCGGCGTGCGAAGCCTGCTGCCGGGGCATTTCATGCGCGTCGATGCTCAGGGGCGCATCGTTGAGAACGCTCCGTATTGGCGGCCGCCGCGCGCCCTGGGGCCGGAGGGCGCGCGCCCACGCGACGGAGGCGAGGCGCTTCGCCACGAGTTCCGGGAGGCGGTCCGGCTGCGGATGATCAGCGACGTGCCGCTCGGCGTCTTCCTCTCGGGGGGAATGGACTCCTCTGCCGTCCTGGGTGCCCTCGGCCCCGAGAGCGCGGATCTCCGGACTTTTTCGATCACCTTCGATGAGAAGGATCACGACGAGTCGGCCTACTCGCGGCGCGTCGCGGCGCACTGGAAGACGCGGCACGAGGAGTCTCTCGTTCGCGAGGCGGAGTTCCTCGAGTGGCTTCCGGACGCGCTGGCCTCGATGGACCAGCCGACGTTCGACGGCGTGAACACATATCTCGTCTCGAGGGCCGCGCGTCGGGCGGGACTGAAGGTTGCCATCTCGGGCATCGGCGCCGATGAGCTGTTCGGCGGCTACCCCTTCTTCAAGGGGGTGCCGGCGCTCGGCGCCCTCGTCGGCGCCGCGGGCCCGGCGGCCGGATGGATTAGGCGCGCGGTCCGCGCTCTGACGGCGGGAGACGGCGCCGCGTCGAAGCTCACCTACTCGTGGAGCGCGCTCGACACGCTCGGGGCCGCTTCGAACGGATCGGGCTCCCCGGAGACGAGGGCGATCGCCGCCTACCAGGCGGCCCAGATCCTATTCCCCTCGTGGAGCCGGCGCCGCCTGATCGCGCCCGCGGCCCGGGCGACCGGCGCGGACAGCGCACCGTCACTCCTCGGGCTGCCGCCCGAGTTCGTCGCATTCCTGAAGGAGGAGATTGGCGGGAGCGACGCCGTCACGGCGACTTCGCTTCTGACGTGGCGCCTCTTCCTCGGGGAAAGGTGCCTGAGGGACACCGACACGATGAGCATGGGAGTGTCCCTGGAGGTTCGCGCCCCGTTCACGGACCATGTGTTCGTGGAGGAGGCGATGCGCGTCCCGGGGCGCCTGAGGTGCGCTGGGCCTCCCGACAAGCCGTTCGAGCGCGACGTGCTCTCGCCGTTCCTCGCGGGGGCGTGGGAGCCTCGGGCGAAACAGGGGTTCGTGCTCCCGTACAGGCACTGGCTGCGCGCAGGAGCCGTGCGCGCGCGGATGAGAGAGACCTTGCTCGACTCCCCCCTCGTGGCCCGCGCCGGCCTCGAGCGCGCCGAGGTCGCGCGATTGCTCGAGGCCCAGTCGGCCGCGCCCCATCAAGTTCCGTGGTCGCGCACGTGGGCCGTCTTCGCGCTGGTGGACTGGTGCCGGCGCACGGAGGTCACCCTCTAGCATGAGCGCCTTCGATCGCGGACGCGCCCGCGGCGCGGCGGCCGGGAGCCGCACGCTGTGAACCCGCCCACGGGGTCCGAGCGGCACCACGGAGGCCAGATCCCCCTCATTCTGGGGCCGGACACCGCTCCGGTCGACCGCCGCACGCCGGTTCTCCTCTGGGGGCTCGCGACGATTATCCTCGGCGTCGCCGTCGCCTACCTCCTCACCCAGGGTGAGATCCGGACGATCGTGCTGATTCTTCTCGGCGTGCTCGGACTGCTCTGCCTGTCTCCCCGGCGCGGTATCTTCATCATCCTCCTGTTCCTTCCGTTCATGTATTACCTCCGCCGGCAGGTGCTGTACTTCAATGATTTCTCCAAGACCGATCCGATCCTCATCTTCCCCCCGCTCGTGGCGATCGCGATGTTCACCGGGATCCTTCTCTTCCAGGGGAATCGCTGCTATCGCTACTTCCAGAGCAGCCTCTTGATGAAGCTGCTGGTGTCGCTGGGGGGGGTCTACTTCCTGGAGATGTTCAATCCGCTGCAGGGGAACATCCTCGTCGGCGTCGCGGGCGCGATGTACTTCATCGTCCCCATGCTGTGGGTCTTCATGGGCTTCACGCTCGATCGGCGCGGCATCCACAAGGTGTTCCTGCTGATAATCGTCGTGGGAACCGTCACCACCGCGTACGGGGTCTACCAGCACTACTTCGGGTTGACGGCCGTGGAAAAGTACGAGCTGGAGTCGAAGAACTTCCTGCTGACGTTCGGCGAGAAGGTCCGGGTCATGTCGACGTTCTCCACGGTGGGCGACTTCAGCCTCTACATGGTCGTCACGGCTTTTCTTGCTGCCGCCCATTACTGGAGGAACAAGGCAAGACCTCTCTACCTGATACCCGTCGGGATGGTGTTGTTCACTCTGGTCTTCGTCGCCGTGCGCACCGCCGTTTTCATGCTGGCTTTCTCCCTGATCATGTTCCTGATCATCTACGTCCGCGAGAGGCGGCTCGTCGTCCTGCGAGCCTCGATGGCGTTCATCGGGATCGGTCTGATTTACTCGCAGTTGTACTCGTTCACTCCGGAGCAGGTTTGGCAGGGCGCCGGGCGCTCGAACGACCCGTTCGTCGTCCACACGATCTCCGGGATCGCCCATCCGACGGAAGAGAAGAGCTTCACCATGAGGCTCGCCAACTGGTCGTACATCGTCCGCAGCTCCTTCACCGAGTTTCCCGTCGGTCGCGGGCTCGGTTCGACGACCATCGCCGCGAGGAGGTTCGCCGGGGGCAAGGGCACCGAGGCCGATTCGATGTTCTTCGAGCTCATGTACGGCAGCAGTCCTCTCGCCGCGTTCATCTTCGTGGGGGTTGGCTTCGTGTTCTTTCGCGACATCCTCACGCTCGCGTCGAAGTCCGCTGATCCCTTCACATACCGTGTCGTGTTCGGTGTTCTCGCGGCCTTCTTCCTCGGAAGCCTTTTCGGGCAGTGCCTTCGGGATTCCGTCAGCGCTCCCTTCGCGTGGCTGCTGATCGGCTGGACCATCCGCGAGACGGTGGAACGGGACGGGCAAGCGGAGATCGAGGCTCCGGCTAGCGCGTGACGGTGAGCGCTCCTCCGGATCGCCAGCCGAGGACCCGATGGATGAGATTGGCGAGTGTTCTGGTGGCGCTGGCCGCAGTCCTGATGAGCGCCCTAGGCTTCGGGGTCTCCCGGGCCGGACGATGGCTCGTCAGGACGGTGCCCATCAAGCGGTGTGACCTGATGGTGGTGCTCGGCGGCGGCGCGCGCGAGCGAGTGGGCTCAGCGATCGATCTCATGCTGAGCGGAGCGTGCGGGGACATCCTCTTCACCGGGGAGAGCCTAGACTCGTTCTCGATGGCCTTTCCCCTCGAGCGCGCCCGCGTCCCCCGGGATCGTCTGTTCTGCGAGGTTTCCGGGAGCACCTTCGACGATGCGAGAGCGGCGCTTCGGCGGGCCCGGGCGTCGGGGCGCAAGTCGCTCCTCGTGATCACCTCGCCGTTTCACACGCGGCGCGCCGCCTGGGTCTTCTCGCGAGTGCTGGCGGGAAGCGGCGTGGAGTTCGGCGTCTACCCGTCCGAGAGCATGTACGTGGATTACGAGCGGTGGTGGAGCACGCCCGACGGCATCGCCGTCGTCACGGGCGAGTACCGCCGGCTCGCCGTCGCCGGGCTGCTCTCCGGACTCCTGACGGCGAGCGCAGGTGCTCGTGCCGTCGCCGGTCCTCTGGGCGCTCCGGTGCCCGGCATCGCGATCCTGACGCGTTGAGCCGAGCGACCAGACAACGCCGATTCCGGGGAGGCGTAGCGCCCCTGCCGTTGACATCCGCGCCGTTCCGGCGTATGTAGGGACGAGAACCAGCAGGTCTACGGGCAGAATCGTTAGAATGTGATAGAGGGGGAACTCCGAACAGCTCCCCTTATTTTCGGGGTTGAGTGTGTGTTCCCGGGATGCGCGGGTCGCCGCGCATCCCGGTGAGGCGGGAGTCTCCGCAATCCTCGACTGGGGACGAGGTGTCGGAGGGCATTCCAGGGTGAACCAGCCGGAGGCGCGTTGACTTGATCCTCGCGTTGCTCTTCATCTCCGCATTCGCGGGGGCAGCCTGCCTAACCCCCGTGGTGCGCCGCGCCGCGCTCAAGCTGGAAATCGTGGATCACCCGGAGCGGCGCAAGATGCACCACGTGCCGATCCCGCTCCTCGGCGGCGCCGCCATCGTCGTCCCATTCCTCCTCGTCATTGCCGTGGTCCGGTGGCAGGCGCCCCAGCTCCTCGGCGACGGAGGCGAGGCGCTGACGCCCTTGATGATCGGCGCCGTCGTCATGGCCTGCGTCGGCGCGTACGACGACTGGCGCGGCATGAGGGTGCGAACCAAGTTCATGTTCCGGTTCCTCGTGGCGCTGGTGGTCGTCGCCGGAGGCATTCAGGTCAGGCTGTTCACGAATCCCCTCGGCGATTCCGTGGAGCTCGGGTGGATCGGAATCCCCCTCACCGTGCTGTGGATCGTAGGCGTCACGAACGCGATGAACCTGATCGACGGCCTCGACGGGCTCGCCGCGGGGACCGGCTCAATCGCTTCCCTGGCGCTCTGCGGCGTTGCGGCGGCGACGGATCACACCATGGTGGGCATCCTCTCGCTCGTTCTCGCGGGAGCGACGCTTGGGTTCCTTCCGTTCAACATCTACCCCGCGAAGATCTTCCTGGGAGACACGGGGAGCATGTTCCTCGGGTTCCTTCTTGCCGGGTTCGGTCTGGTCGCTTCTCTCAAGGCGAGTACCGCGACGATTCTGGTGCTCCCGATCGTCGTCCTTGGCGTGCCCGTTCTCGACACCCTCTGGGCGGTGCTTCGCCGGACAAGCCGGAAGGTCAGTCCCTTCAAGGCGGATCGCGACCACATCCACCACCGCCTCGTCAGGGTCGGCCTGCACCACCGCCATGTCGTGCTGATTCTCTATTTCATCTGCTCGTTCCTCGGGATGTCCGCGTATCTCATGGTCCAGCTCCCGTACCAGATCGGGTTCCTCTTCGCGGCGATGCTGGCCATGGGCGGGATGCTCGGCGTCTGGACGCTCAAGTACGTCGAGGAGCAGATGGAACAACGGCTCTCCGAGGTGTCGACCGCAACGGCGGCGTCGCCCCGCCGCGCGACACCGCAGCCCGAGATGGTGTCCTCCTCGATCCTATGGCAGTCCAGCAACGGGGGCCGGAGCGTTTCACCCGACGAATATCAGGTCCAGATCTGCGAAATCGGCAGGTTTCTCGATGGGCTGAGTTCCAGCGGGTCGTTCGCGACCGCCGCGAAGGAAATCCGCGAGATCCTCGGCCGGAGGTTTAGGGTGCACGCTGTCGGCGCGTTCCTGCAGGAAGATCGGAGCCTGCTCCTCGTCCTGAAAACGCAACCACTGGACGAGAAAGAGCTTTCTCTCCTCAGGGACGGTGTTCTGGGGTTCTTCGGGGAGCAGGCCGAGAGGTGGGCGGAGGGACGGAGAATCGAATTCTTCCGCTGGGTCCGGCGGGGGGGACGCCAGGGCCAGGAGATCGTCACCTCCCCCGAAATCGGGACCCGCTGACCGCCTCGACTCCAACGGGCCAAGGTTGAACGCCTGCGGACAGGACTGTATATTGTAGAAACAACTGACTTCAGCCTTCGTCGTCACACGTCGCGGCCCACCGGTGGGGTGTCTCTCTTCGCTCCCGGTGATTCTCGCCGCGTGCCGGGGGGATCGGAGACGGGCTTCTCATGGCGCAGGAAGATGTGGGACTTCAGCACTACACGGAAGTTCTGTGGCGGCGCAAGTGGATCATCCTCTCCGTCCTGACCATCGTCTTCTCGATCTCCGCCGTGTGGATCTTCATGTCCAAGACCGCCTACAAGGTGAACAGCCTCGTCGCAGTCAAGTCGCAGCTCTACTACCGGCAGCCGATGCTCGCGTTCGCGCCGGGCACCGACCGTCCCGACCTGTCGCTGCACGGCGAGTCGTACGTGGAGATCATCAACGGGCTCCCGTTTGCCGAGAAAGTCGCCAACGCGCTCGTGGCCCAGTCGATCGCGACGCAGCCCGAAGAGGTCGGCGGATCGATTCACGCCGAGTTCAAGGAGCCCGACCTCATCCTCATCCACGCCACGCACTTCGACAAGGTCCGGGCCGTCTCCTTCGCAAACACCGCCGCGGAGACATTCGTCGCTGACACGAAGGACAGCATTCGAGCGGAGTTGGTATCGGCCGCGCAGTACCTCCAGAGCGCGATGGAGCAGGCGGCGCGCGATCTGCACGACAACGAGGCGTCGATCACGCGTTTCAAGGAGAGCATGGGTTTCGTCAACATCAACGACGAGATCACGAGCCTCAAGAACACGATCGGGGCTTTCGAGAAGGAGCGCGCCACGATCAAGACCCAGGTCGAAGTCCTGGAATCGCACCGGAACGAGATTCTGAAGCTGGCGAAGCTCCCCAAGGAGCCGTCCGAGGGTATCCCCCTCGACGATCCTCAGGTGGAGGACCTCCGGAAACTCCAGACGATGCTCAGCGACGCCCGCCTGCGCTACACGGACAGCCATCCGGCGGTTCAGAACCTCCAGGCGCAGATCCAGAGCGTCGAGACCAAGATGCGCGCGACCCTCGACGCGAACGGCTCGTCGCTCACTCCCGAGAGATACCTCGCCCTGCGAGACGATCTGTTCAAGACGGACGCCGTCTTGCTCGACCACAAGATCGCGCTCGAATCGTGGGACAAGCAAATCGCCGCCGTGAGAGCGCGGCTGGTCGACTTCCCGCAGAAACAGAATGAGCTCGAGGCGCTCGAGGCCCGCGCCGCCGAAGCCAAGCAGCGGTACAACTCAATGCGCGACAAGCTGGACAGCATCAACCTCCAGAAGGAGATGGTCCAGGGGAACGCGTCGGTCGTCGATCTCGCGAAGGTGCCTCACGCGGCGACGAGCAAGTCGACGTCCCTCGTTCTCGCGGGCATCGTCAGTGTCATGTTCGCCCTCGGCCTCGGGTTCATCGTCGAATTCGCCGACACCACGGTGAGGACGGCCGACGAGGTGACCCGCACGCTCGGTCTCGGTTTCCTCGGAGCGATCGTTCGGATGCGGGAGCCTCGCCAAGTGGTCTTCGCGGAGGGGAAGGCCCAGCACCAGGTGGCCGAGGCGTACACGAGGATCTACTCGAACATCAAGTTCGCGGCCGTCGAAGGCCCCCTCCACTCCATCCTAGTCACCAGCGCGAGGAAGGGGGAGGGAAAGTCGACGACTCTTGTCAACCTGGCGTGCGCCATCGCCGCGGCGGGAAAGAAGGTCGTGGTCGTGGACACCGATCTCCGCAATCCCACGCTTCAGAGGATCTTCAAGACGCGCCACGTCACCGGGTTGACCAGCGTCCTGGCGGGTGAGTGCTCGCTCGACGACGCGCTCCAGGCGACGCCGCATCCGGGTCTCTTCATCCTCCCCTCGGGCCCGATTCCGCCCAACCCGGCGGAGCTGATCCAGTCCGCGGCGATGAAGGAGGTCATCGCGGATCTCGAAGCGCGGACTGACATCGTCATCTTCGACACGCCTCCGACTCTTCTCGTCGCGGACGCGATGCTCCTCGCAGGAGAGCTCGACGCCGCAATCATCGTCACCGAGGCGGGCGGCGTGACGAGCAAGGAAGTCCGCCACGTGCGCGACGCACTGCAGCTGGCCAAGGCGAGGATCCTCGGCGTGATTCTCAACAAGGTGATGGAGACCCCCGGGGCGTACTACGCCAATTACTACTCCTACTACCGGTACTATCAGGAGCCCGAGACGCCGGAGAAAGTCCCGGAGGGGGCGATGGCCTGGCTCCGTGACTCGGTGAAATCCTTGAACAGCCGTATGGGCGGGAAGACCTGAGTCCGGGCTCGGAGCCCCGCACGGCCAACCTCTAAGAAGCGGCATGCCGACGGATCGTGGTGCCTCGCTCGCAAGCGTCGACGAATCAAACTCGTCTCGTCGCGCTAGGTCGGAGAAAACTCGCTCCACGATGGACGGGGCGCAACCCATGCCGTCGTCACGCGACACCGGTCCTCGAATTCCAGCATTTCTTCACGGGTATGGCGGGCCGGCCCACCACGTCCTCTCTGAGTCCATCCCGGCTGCCATCCATCCGGTAGTGGCCCGGCTCGGTTCTTGTTCACCGCCTGAGGCCGCCGCGCTCTCGGCCACGGCGCGCTCGGGATCCTGCGGGTGACGAACGCCGACGGAACTCGAACTAGAGCCGCCGAGAGCCGGGGCATGAGCAACGACCAGGCGCTGTACCAGGTGACCCGCGAGCAAGTTATCAGGCGAGCGCGCCACCGCGGCGTGCTGGTCGACCTCGGGTGCGGTGCGGGCTCGCTCTACAGCGTTCTCGGTCCCCACTTCTCCCGGTATGTGGGCGTGGACTTGATCGGATACCAGGGTTTTCCCGCGGGAGCTTCCGCCCGTCGCGTGCTGGGTGATCTCGAGTCGGGACGGACCGGGCTGCGCGAGGGATGCGCGGATGTGGTTTGCTCGATCGAGACCATCGAGCACCTTGAGAATCCCCGCGCCCTGTTCCGCGAAATCGTCCGTATCGTCAGGCCCGGTGGGCTCGTCGTGGTGACAACTCCCAACCAGTTGAGTCTTGCGTCAAAGATCTCATTGCTCGTTCGGAACGAGTTCATGTTCTTTCAGGAGCGACCCGGTTTGTATCCGTCCCACGTCAGCGCGCTGCTGGAGATTGATCTCGTTCGGATGGCCAGGGAGAACGGGCTCGAACACGTGGAGGCGATGTATACCGGCAGCGGGCGGATTCCGCTGACCTCCAGGCGCTGGCCGTGGTTCGTCCGAGCGCAGCGGGGAAGTCGCGGGCGGGCCTTCAGCGACAACGTCATCGTTGTCGCCTCGAGACCGGAAGCCGCAGGACCGCGAGCGACTACCGACGGGACTCGCCGACCCGTCCGAGAATCGTCCTGAGCTTGTGAAGCTGCTGCGCCGGATCGCAGAGAAGTCGGGCCCGCGGGGGCCCGCCCGCCCCGAGCGCTTCTCGCAACTTGCGATCCGTGATGACTCGCCTCAGTCCCTCCGCGAGCGCCGAAGGGGCGGGAGGCACCAGGAGACCGCAGCTCGGATCGACGATTTCGAGCGGACCGCCCATCGCCGTGGTGACGACCGGCAGGCCGGCTGAGAGCGCTTCTATGAAAGTGAGGCCGAATGGCTCCGGACCCGTGTTCGGCTGGCAATGAATGTCCGCGGACCGGAGAAGCGCGGGCACATCCGACCTTTGTCCGAGAAACCGCAGCCGTTCCGCGATGCCGAGGGTGCTCGCTTGCCGCCTCAGGCTCTCCAAATACCTAATCTCCATGGGTCTCTGGGCGCCGCCGACCATCCAGCACTCCCAGCCGTCCAGGTCGCGCAGGAGGCCAAGCGCCTCGAGATGCAATCGATGCCCCTTCCACTCCTCCATGCGGCTCACCTGGATGATGACTGTTCCGCCTATCGGTGAGCCCAACTCCCGGCGCACGCGCTCGCGCACTCCGGGTTCGGCGGGCGGCACGGGGGCCGAAGCGCAGTACAGCACTTCCCACGGGGCGCCGGGATAAAGCACGTTGGACGTCGTGACCGCCGTGTACCGGCTGTCGCAAATGACGATGTCGGGCGGCGTCCAGCGCGCCATGATGTCGACCCATGCGCGCCCCTTCGTGATCTCGTGAAGGTAAAACGCGTACGGCAATCGCGCGCGGCGAATCTCCTTGGCGAGGAGCGACTGGGTCCATGTGGAGTGGGTCATGGCGACGTTGAATCGCCCCGTCTCAATCAACCGGCGCAGCTCGGCACGCGCCCGCAGAACCGACCGCGGGTTCCGGCCGCGGACTTCCCCAAGCGCGTGCACGGCGACGCCTTCCCGGCGCAGCTCGGTCGCGAGGCGGCCCTCGAATGCGAGTGCGAACTCCGGCTCCATCTCCGGGCACAGCCCGCGAAAGCGCGCCAGCGCGATGAGAAACGTCTCGAGGCCCCCGAAGAGGTTTCCGCTGTGCACATTCAGGACCCGCAACATCGTTCCGCCCTCCAGATCGAGTTCGCCCGCGTCGTCAACGTGACAAGGCGCCCGACCGAGCAGGTCGTCCCGAACTCCCGACGCCGCTCACGCTGTGATTCGGTTGGCCGCGACAGCCAGCGGAAGAATCGAGAGGAGACGCTCCCCACTCTTGCGATCTGCCGGTCGCAGCCGGCGGGACAGGGCGGCGGTTCGAGGGCCAGGCCGCAGCCCCGGCCGGCCGTCCCGAATCGCCGGTACGGACGTAGCGCCACGGTCTGCCCGACGTTCGACGCGCTCAACTCCGAGCGATGCCGACCAGGAGAGCCTCAAAGCGCGCGAGAACCTGATGGCCCTGGCGGAACGGCGAGGATTCTAGCATGCGATCCGGGGGCGAGAGCCGCGGCATGGCGCGCGGGAGCTCTCGCTCTCCGCCGGGACGGACGTGCCGGCCGCTCGATGGTCGGGACTCGCTCCAGGTCGGCGGGGCGTTGTACCATGACGTTGACGCGCCAAGAGATTGCGCACCTCGGGCGACGGCAGGAGCGCCTGGCCGATCCGCACAATCGCCGGCGCGGCGAGAGATTCCGAGGGCCGCTTCCATCGGCGTGAACCGGCGAGGCTGGCATGATGTCGTTGTGGAAACCCTGGTACGTGTGCCGTCCCCGCCAGATCCTCATTCGTGCCTGGCGAACCGCGGCGCACCCCGCGCAAGGAGTTCAGTCGGTTCACCTCCCCTGGGGCGTCCGGATCACGTTGGACACCGCGAAAGTGGTCGGCAGGAGCGTGTGGACCACGGGGGTGTTCGACATCGCGGTGTCCGAGATCCTGACGCGTCTGATCTCGCCGGGAGATTTCGTTCTGGACGTCGGAGCGAACATCGGGTACATGTCGGTGGTGATGGGACTCGCGGCGGCCGAGAAGGGCGAGCTCCTTTCGTTCGAGCCCCATCCGGCCCTCTTCGGGACGCTTGAAACGAACATTGAGCACGTCCGCAAGTCGGTGCCGTTCGCCAGGGTGGAGCTTCGGAACAAGGCGCTGAGCGTGCGCGCGGGGGAGGCGCGACTGACGATTCCACACGGATTCGACAAGAACGACGGCATCGCGCGGCTCGAGGAGGGCGGCGGATCACCCGAAGCGGGGATTGCTGTGGAGACGGAGACCCTCGATGGCATCATGGGCCGGCGCACGGCGTCCGTCATGAAGCTCGACGTCGAAGGACACGAACTGGCGGTCATAAAGGGGGGAGGCGAAACGCTCCGCCGCGGAGCCATCCGTCACATCGTTTTCGAGGATCATCAAGGCCCGGAGAGCCCCGTCAGTTCCCTGCTGCGGAATCACCGGTACGCGCTATTCCAGATTGGATGGCGCATCTTCGGACCTCGACTGGAGCCGACGGAAGCCCGTCGAATCTGCTCGTCCTACGAGGCCCCCAGCTACCTCGCCACGCTGGATCCAGAGAACGCGCTCGCGGTCTGCCGAGCTCGCGGCTGGAACATGCTCGCGTCCCATCCCCCTGGACGCGTCTGACGTCCGGGCTCCCGACGGCGTGGACGGCAGGTCGGGTCCGTGTGGGCGGCCCGAATCGCGAGCGGCACGGGGCGGCCTGGTTCCGGCCCGCTATCCCCGTGGATCCGCGTCGGCCGGGCGATCTGGAGCCAACGAGACAGCCCGGTTGACATGGGGTGCCTTCGGTCGGCGCGTCGCGGCGTTTTCCACCCGCTCCCGCAACGATGGAAGAAAGCCGTCCGCGTGGACGACCTCGCGCAGAAGCGCCAACTCCGACCAGATGTCGGGCTCCCGATCCGGCGACGTGAAGACTCACACCCTGACCCTGGATCCCGAGGACCCAGACCCTGGTATCTCCGTGCTAGACTCCGCGACGCTGCGCACCTCCTCCTCCGCCTTCGTCGGCGCGTCTTTCTCGACCGGAGGCATCGCGGTTGTCAGTGAATCGCTGGAATCGGGCCCCCTCGCGGAGAGACGTTTTTCGTGATCGCACCGACAAAGGAACGAGCCTCCCTTCGAGCAGTTGCGCTCAAAGGGGGCGCGATCCTGGGGGTCGCGGGCGCTCTCGAGAGCCTCATCATCTTTGTCCGGGCGCTCGTTCTGGCGAACATATTGACCCCCACCGATTTCGGCGTCATGGGGATGGCCCTTCTCGTCGTCCAGGCCGGCGAGGCGCTTTCTCAGACGGGCTTCTATCAGGCGCTCGTCCAGAAGCGCGGCGACGCGACGCCCTATCTCGACTCCGTCTTCTGCGTGACCGTGGCGCGCGGCATAACGCTCTTCGCCGCTACGTGGATCGTCTCCCCGTTGGCGGGCGTTTTTTTTGCCACCGGATCGGCTGTCCCCGTAATCCGAGTCGTCGCATTCAGCTTCCTGATTCAATGCCTGCAGAACCCCGCGCTGTCGCTGCTGGAACGAGAGCTGAGCTTCGGTCGATTCGCGCTGCCCAGCCTCATAGGCATTCTCGTCGATACAGTATCGTCAGTCATCATCGCCCTCGCCATCCGGAGTGTGTGGGCCATCGCATGGGGCTACCTGATCGGCAGGACCGCGATGCTCATCGCTTCGTACGCAGTGCGTCCCTACATGCCGGCCCTTCGATGGAGGTGGGAGCAGATCTCGGAGTTCAGAGGTTTTGGCAAGCACATCTTCCGCGGGGCCGCCACGAATTACGTCGGCTCCCAGGCCGACAAGGCGATTGTCGGCCGCCTTCTGGGGGCCGAACCGCTTGGTCTCTACTCGTTCGCGTGGCGGGTCGCGAGCATCCCGGCGACAAGTTTCTTCACGCCCGTGTTTCGGGTGGCCTTCCCTGTCTTCTCGAGCGTGCAGGAGGATTCCGCGAGACTGCGCAAGGGGTTTCTCCGGGCGCTCTCCTACATGATGGTGATTGCCGCTCCCATCTCTGCCGGAATCCTCGCGGTCTCGTCCGATCTCGTCCAGGTCGCGTTCGACGCGAAGTGGAGCGGCATGCTGGCACCGCTCCGAGTCTTCTGCCTCGCCGGGCCGTGGATTGCGGTCTACTCGCTGCTGGGCATGATCGTCGGGGGAATCGGCCGACCCGACATCGTGGCTCAGGCGACGTACGTCTTTCTCGGCGCGATCCTTCTGGCCATCTACCCGGCCACCGTGCTTCTGGGCGTCGTCGGAGCCTCGCTGTCGGTCTGTCTCGCCGGCATGGCCGCCGCGACGTTCCTTCTGGCGCGCGGTATGCGGCTCGTCGCTTGTTCCGGGGGCAACGTTCTGAGAGGTTTGGCGCCCCCGATTCTGGCTTCCGTCGGCATGGCGACCACGGTTTACTTCAGCCGGAGGCTTCTTGCCGGGCCCTCGTCTATCTGGCTCCTCGGCGTGGAAATCGCAATCGGAGTCGGTATCTACGCGGGACTCCTCGCGCTGACGGATTCCTGGTTTTCCTCCCAGCTGCTGCCGACCATGGCAGAGACGGTTCGAGGTCTGAGAGCGCGACCGTGAAGCCGGGTCGGGTCGGAACTTCCGAGGACATCCAACCCCACATGCGCAGCGGCCCGGGTGTTGCCATCGTCGTGACGCCCCCACCGCCATTCGCATTGCCGACGCGGAGCGACTAGGACATGGCCTCCCACTCCCCCCTGAACGAGGTCAGGAAGCTCGTTCATCGAGCGTACCTGTTCTACGACGCGCACTTTCCGTTCCATCGGGGAAAGTATCGACTCGGGATTCTCCTCGAGAAGCTCGTGGGCAAGGCCGTTTACGAAGTGGACGGCGTCGCGCTCAGACTCTCTCCGCTGGCCGTCCTGGATCGGAAGCTCATCACGAGGGAGGGACACGATCCTCTGGTTGTGGAAAACATCCTCCGCTCGCTCGGCGGGGGCGGCCATTTCATCGACGTCGGCGCGAACATCGGATACATGACCCTGGTCGCGGCCAGGGCGCTGGGTGGACGCGGCCGGGTCTTCGCGTTCGAGCCGTCGCCGCGGGAGTTCAAGACGCTCCTCGAGAACATCGAGATGAACCACGTCTCGAACGTGACTCCCATCGAGAAGGGGATCGGCCCCGCCCGGAGCGAATCGACGCTTTACGTCGCCTACAAGGACAATCCCGGGATGAACTCCCGGCTCAGGATTCGGACGTACGCCTCTCCGATGACGGTCAGCTTCGTCCCCGTCGCCGAGGCCATGACGGCCGACGACCTGGCCCGAGTCGCCTGCGTCAAGATCGACGTGGAAGGGGACGAGATGTCTGTGCTCGACGCATTCGAGCCCGTCATGGGCCTCATGAAGCGGGCCACGTTCATCGTGGAGATCACGCGTCGATACCTGGAACAGGCCGGCCGGAGCCCCGAGGAGCTCTACGCGTTCTTCGGCAGGCACGGGTTCACTCCCCTCGTGGGCGCCGAGATGGAGAAGGCTGCCCCGGTCCAGTACGACGAGGTCTTCGTTCCCGCCGCGGGTTCGAGAGTCCCCGGGCGTTCGGGCGTGGAGCGCCCGTGAGGTCAGGCTCCGGGCTCCGCATCGCCGTGCCGTGCCCCGGGGTCGGACGCGTGCGAAGAGGGTACGAGCGATTCTCGACGGATCTGGCGGAAGCGCTCGCGAATCATGCCGACGTCAGAGTCTTCGCCGGGAGATGTCCGCCGGGGATTCCCGGCGCCACGATTCCATGCCCGTCCCGGGAGTCTCTGGCCCGGATCGGCCTGTCGGAAGACCGCGCGTACTACGTCGAGCAGGTCGTCTTCGCCGGGGCCGTGCTCCCGGCTCTCTGGAGATTCCGTCCCCACGTCATTCACGTCAGCGATGGCGTGACCATCAACGTGCTCAGGCGCCTCAACGGGAATCTCCTCGGCGGGGGCCGCCTTCTTTTCAGCAACGGGTCCAATCAGCCCGCCGAGCACTATGCGCTCCAGGATTTCGTGCACCTCCTGGGTCCGTGGCAGCTACCGTCTCCGAAGTCGGGTCTCATGGATCCATCCCGCATGTTCATCGTTCCACTCGGCGTCTTCACCTCGCGCTTCGAGCCTCGGCTGTCCAGCGAGCAGGCGCGCGCGATGCTCGGATTGCCGAAGGGGCCGCTGGCCATCACGCTCGCGGCGCACATCCGGTCATTCAAGGGCGGCGATTATCTGATCGAGGAGCTCGGCCATCCCGACGTTGCGGACTGGTCGCTCGTCTGGCTGGGACACCGCACCGACGAGACGCCCGAGCTCGAGGCGATGGCCGCCCGCATCGCGCCGGGCCGCGTATTTCTCCGAACGGTCGAACCGGAGAGGGTGACCGATTATCTCGCGGCCTCCGACCTCGCCCTGTTCGCGTCACAACACGAGGCGTTCGGGATCGCCGTCATCGAGGCGATGGCCGCTGGACTCGCGGTGCTCGTTCGAGACATCCCTTCTTTCCGGTACATCATTGGCGACGACGAGCAGATCAGCCCTCTGCGCGAGCCTGGCGCGCTGCTGCCGCACCTCGCGGCCGCGCGCTCGCCCGAGCTTCGGAGGGCTCGCGGCGAGCGAAATCGCACCCGGGCGCGCGAGATTTTCGACTGGGCCTCGCTCGTGCCGCAGTACCTCGAGATGTACGAGCGGGTGCTCGCATCCAGTTGATCCCCCTCGCGGGGGGATGATTACCTCCACCGGCGGGGCTGACCGGCGCGCGGGGCTGTCGGATCCGCGGTCCTCGTCAGGGGCGCTCACCCATGCCCCGCCGGGGAGTTCGAAGATTTCTCAAGCAACCGAGGTGCCACTCGGCTTCGGGAGTCCTCGCGGCGCCGTCTCCCCGGACAGTTCCCGTGTTGGAACTCCACCGGACCCGGGTGCCGCATCGCCGACGGTTCAAGAATTGTACCTCCGGCCGTCAATTATTCCCTCCGCGGCGGCGCCAGCCGAGAGCCGGAGTCCGCCAGGTTCATGGGGAAGGACGCGGGCGACCGGAGGCGCAGAGCGGCGCACCGAGCCCGCTCAACCCGGCGGCCAGCCGAAATTTCTGCCGCCGAGAAGGTGCGCGTGGAGGTGGAAGACCGACTGGCCGGCCGACTCCCGGCAGTTGACTACGAGGCGGTATCCCGACTCGGCGATGCCGCACTCGCGCGCCACCCGGGCGGCGACGGTCACCAGGTGCCCCAGCAGGCGCGTCTCGGACTCCGGGACGTCGTCGAGCGTCGCGAAGTGCGCGCGCGGGATGACGAGAAGATGGTGCGGCGCCTGGGGATGGATGTCCTCGAAGACAAGACAGAGCGCGTCCTCGAAGACGATTTTCGCCGGGATCTGCTTCGCGGCGACTCGGCAGAAGAGGCAATCGGTCATGACGGCACCCTCTCGATGTCGGCTCCGAGGGATCGGAGCTTGTCCTCGATTCTCTCGTATCCGCGGTCGAGGTGATAGATGCGGTTCACCTCGGTGACGCCGTCGGCGACCAGCGCGGCCAGGACGAGGCATGCCGAGGCGCGCAGGTCGGTGGCCATGACCTGGGCGCCGGTCAGGCGCCTCGGCCCGCGCACGATGGCGGTCCTCCCGTCGTGCGTGACGTCGGCGCCCATCCGGCGCAGCTCGCTCACGTGCATAAAGCGGTTCTCGAAGATCGCCTCGGTGATCACCGAGGCGCCCGAAGCCTGCGTCATAAGCGCCATGTACTGGGCCTGAAGGTCCGTCGCGAAACCGGGGTAGGGGCTCGTCACGACGTCCCGACCGGACAGGACGCCTCCCCCCGCGATCCGGATCGTGCCCTCGGACGTCGCGACTCTGGCTCCCGACTCCTCGAGCCGGTTCAATAGCGCGGTGAGCTGCTCCGGGCGGCACCCTTCGACCCGTATCTCGTCCCCCGAGAGGGCGCCTGCGATCGCGAACGTCCCCGCCTCGATCCGATCGGGGATGATCGCGTGCGACGCGCCGTGGAGCCCGGCGACCCCCTCGACGGTGACGACGTCGGTCCCCGCCCCCTCGATGAGAGCTCCCATCGCGCGAAGCAGGTTCGCGAGGTCGACGACCTCCGGCTCCTCGGCGCAGTGTCTCAGGACGCTCCGGCCGTCGGCGAGGACACACGCCATCATCGCGTTCTCGGTCCCGGTCACCGTCTTCTGGGCGAAGGTGATCTCGGCGCCCTTCAATCGCCCGGCGCGGGCGTTCACATAGCCGTGATCGAGCGTCACGGTCGCGCCGAGCTTCCGGAGCGCCTCGATGTGCATCTCGATTGGTCTCTCGCCGATCGCGCACCCGCCGGGGAGGGAGACGCGGGCGGCGCCGAAGCGGGCGACGAGGGGACCGAGGACGAGAACGGACGCCCGCATCTTCCGGACCAAGTCGTAGGGGGCCTCCGCCCGATTCAGCGAGCCGACCCGCACGCGGCAGGCGGACCCGGGCGCCCTCAGCACCTCCGCACCGAGATGCTCGAGGAGCCGCGTCATCGTCGCGACGTCCTGCACCTTCGGGACATTGCTCAGGCTGACGGCGTCTTCCGTGAGGAGGCAGGCGGCGAGCGCCGGCAGCGCGGCGTTCTTGGCGCCCGAGACGCGGACGGCGCCGCGAAGAATCCTGCCGCCGCTTATTCGAAGCTTGTCCATCCCTCTCCCACCCCATCGCCCGACGGCGCGAGTCCCGTGCGCGCCGCCGACCAATATAAAGGAATCCGGTGCCCGATCGTCCTCGGAAGCTGTGTTAGCTTGCCCCGCCATGGCCGCCGCGAAGGAAGGTTCGGGCTCGACGCGCCGCAGGGCATCGTGGCACTTCATTACCGGCGAGTACCCCCCGCAGGTTGGGGGCGTCAGCGACTACTGCGCGCGCCACGCGGAGGCGCTCGCCGGCCGCGGGCACGAGGTCCACGTCTGGGCCCCGCCGGCGAAGTCGGGCGGCCCCGACCCTGCGGGCGTCACGGTTCACCGCCTCCCGGACCGGTTCGGCCCGGCCGGACTCGTGTACCTCGGCGAAGGGCTCGACGCCCTGCCTCCGCCCCGGCGCCTCTTCGTGCAGTACGTCGCGAACGCGTTCGGGTCGCGCGCGATGAACCTCCGGTTCTGCCTCTGGCTCTCCAGGCGCCGCGAAAACCGTGTGTGGGTGATGTTGGCCCGGGAGCGCGCGACCGGCGGACGGCCGGGCCTGCTCGTCGGGCACTTCGGCACGTTTCACCCGCTCGTCACCCCTCCGCTCTTCGAGATCCTCCCGCTCGTCCTCAGGCGCGACGCGGCAAGGCGCTGCCTCCTGATCGGTCGCGGGGGCGAGCGTTTCGCCTCGGAGCTCGCGGGGCGGGCGCCCGATCTCGCGGATCGAATCGCGATCACGGGAAGCCTTCCCGTGGACGAGGTCGCGTCCCACGTCCGGGCGTGCGACGTGATGATCCAGCCCTACGCCGACGGCGTCACGACGCGTCGCGGGACGCTGATGGCGAGTCTCGCCCTCGGCGTCCCGATCGTGACGAACCTCGGCCCGCTCAGCGAGCCGATCTGGGTCGGGTCGGATGTCCTCTCCGTCGCCGCCGATCCCCGCCCGGCGTCAATCGTCGCGGCCGCCGAGCGCCTCCTCTCCCGGCCGGAGACATGGGAAGATCGCGGACGGCGGGGGAAGGCCTTCTACGAGGAGAGGTTCTCCCTGGCGCGCTCGCTCGTCACGCTCGAGCTCGCCGCTGCGGGGGAGGATTCGGCCCTCGGCTGATTGGAGTCTGGCGATAGCCGATCCGGCGCCCGGCTGTCCTTCGCGTGGAACGCCCGGGTGGCGCCGACCCCTCACCCTCGCCTATGTATGGGCGAGCGGCGCGGCCCCCCACCTGGCATCGCCGGATCCGGACGCGTTCAGAGCGTCACCCATCCTTCGCGACCCCGTCCCGCGACGGAGTTCACCGCGTGGCCAGAGCGCGAAACCAGTTCACCCGACGGATTCGCCGGCTGGGGCGGAAGCTCATCCTGGGCAGCGGGCCGGATCGGTACCGGCTGGGGCGCGAGATCTGGCTGGATCAGGTCTTCGGGCGCACCGAGGACGAGTTGCGGATTCTCGGCGCGCTGGCCGACTCGGAGGGGACTGGTGTCGATGTCGGAGCGCACCGGGGACACTACAGTTACGTGACGTCGAAATCGTTCGGGCGGGTCGTCGACTTCGAGCCGAACGCGGCGCTCGTCCGCGATCTCGCAGGGAGCGCCCTCGGAAACGTCGCGATCCACTGCTGCGCGCTCTCGTCGCGGGCCCGTAGAGCTCGGCTCCACACGCCGCTCCAACACGGGGTCGATCTGTCGGGCTGGGCGAGCCTCGAGATGAACCGTGTGCCGGGATAGATTCCGATGGCGGTCACGGACGTCAACGTCCGTCGCGTGGACGAATTCGATCTCGGTCGCGTCTCTCTCGTCAAGATCGACGTCGAGGGATACGAGGCGGCGGTTCTCGAGCCGGGCCGGGGCGTCATCGAGTCGGATCGGCCCAGGGTGATCGTGGAGGTGACTCCATCGAATCGCATGGCCATCGCCCGCAGGTTCGAAGCCACGGGGGATTCGGTGTCCGTCGTTGCCCGGAACCGCCTGGTTCCGCTGCCCGACGGGATCGAGAGGTACGACGGGCCTAAGTACAACTTCGTCTTCTTACCGACTCCCGCCAGGGGTCGAGCCCATGCGGCGATGTGGCGCCGTGAGGGGGCGCGCGGATGAGTCGCGCTCCATGCCCGCGACCCGGCGCGCCACCGCGTCGCGCACGCGGAGACCGGCCGCGGTGAGGAGCCCGCGCGTGCCGGCGTCCTCGAGGTCGGCGAGGGACTGGCGCAGCGACGTGATCTCCCATATCAGCTCACGGCGGAGCCAGCGCCGATCCAGCGGGATCGCCGCTCCGGTCCGGCCGGCGCGCGCCGCTGCGAGCCGGAGAAGCCTCCGGAGGAGCTCCGCCCGCCACGCGAAGGTGTAGGTCGCGTGGAGGATTCCGTGAAGCGGACGGACACCGCGGCGCCACGGGGAGACGTAGCGCGGCTCGCCGTCGTCGCAATCGAGCGGCCCTTCGATCTCCTCGAGGGCATGGAGCCGGTGGTGCGCCGTCTCGTGCAGAAGATCGTCCGCGAGATCGACGAGCGACTTCCCCTCGACGTTGATGTACGACACTCCCGGACGATCGGGGAGGGAGAAGCTGACCGTGTTTCTCTCTCGCAGCGGCACGACGATCTTCGTGTGGGCGAGGACCTCCGCGTGCGCCCCCGGCCATGCGGATCGGAGGAGCGAGAGCGCGGCCCGCAGATCCCGCGCGATCCCGGGCGCATGAGACCCGGCCCGGAGTCCCCGGCGCGTGGAGGCGACGCGCCGCGCGAGGAGGATGCCGGAGTCGCCGATCGACGCCCGCGGGAACACCCGAGGCCTTCCCCGGCCGGGCCCGAGGCGGACGCCGCCGGGGACGAGGGCGATCTCCAGCGCCCCGTGGCGCGAGATCGTCAGCGGCGCCGGGTGGCTGAAGTGAACCTCACCCTCGGCGCGGGCCGCCTCACCGCTCGCTGACGCGTCGAGCAGGAAGGGGCCGAAGGTCGACCCCTCCGGAGTGCGGAAGGCGAGGAGGACCGGGATCTCCGCGAAGGCGCGGGCGAGGCCCAGCTCCCCGAGCCGCCGGACGCGTCCCCGGAACCCCCGGTCGAGCCCTCCGCGCGGCACCAGATCACGGAGATGCGGGCCGCGCGAGACCCGCTCGAAGAGGGCGAGATCGCCCGTGCCCGTCTCCGGCCGGGCCAGGGCTATCGCCTCCTCCGTCGCCGCGAGCCACGCGCGCAGCTCGGGGTCGAGGAGGAATTCGCGCCGCCCATCTCCGCGCGTCGAGGCGAGGACGGCGTCGAGCGCGTCCAGCGCCTGGCGGCGAGGCGCCGCGCCCGCGACGTCTCGAAGGGCGGCCGAGAGGCGGCGGAGGCGTTTCGCGTTGCGCGCCGCGATGCGTTCGAGAATCCCTCCGGTGTCGGGAGGGAGGAAGGGGCGCATGGAGCCAGAGTACCGCACTGCGGATCGGGGGCGCGCTCCGCCGTCGCCGGCCGATGCTAGAATCGCCATCCCACGCACGAGGAGCGAGCCCACCGATGAGCGGGGATCAGACCCACCGTTTCCTGAGAGCCTGCCGGCGAGAGCCCGTCGACTGCACGCCCGTCTGGTTCATGCGCCAGGCCGGGAGGTACCAGCCCGAGTACCGCGCGCTCCGGGAGAAGCACTCCATCCTCGAGATCTGCAAGACGCCTCATCTGGCCGCGGAGGTCACGATGCTCCCGGTGACGCAGATGGACGTGGACGCCGCGATCATCTTCGGCGATCTCATGCTGCCCCTCGAGGGGATCGGCGTCGACTACGACCTCCGCGAGAACGTCGGCCCGGTCATCGCCTCGCCCATCCGGAGCGAGGAGCAGGTGCGGGCGCTCCGGGAGTTCGAGCCACGGCGCGACGTTCCCTACCTTCTCGAAGCGCTGGCCCTCGTCCGCCGCGAGCTCGACGGAAAAGTCCCTCTCATCGGCTTCGCCGGCGCCCCCTTCACGCTCGCCGCGTACATGATCGAGGGGAAGGGGAGCCGCGACTACCGGCAGACCAAGACGTTCATGTTCTCCCGGCCCGATCTCTGGCGACGGCTCATGGATCACGTGACGAGGACCCTCGTCACCTACCTGAGGGCCCAGGTCGAAGCGGGAGCGCAGGTGGTGCAGATCTTCGACTCGTGGGTCGGGTGCCTTTCCCCCGCGGACTACCGGGAGCAGGTCCTGCCTCACGTCCGCTCCCTCTTCTCGGGGCTCTCCGGAATCGGCGTCCCGACGATTCACTTCGGCACCGATACGGCCACGCTCCTCGAGATGATGGCGGCGGCGGGCGGCGACGTCGTCGGAGCCGACTGGCGTATCGATCTCGCGGAGGCCTGGCGCCTCATCGGGCCGGGGCGCGCCATCCAGGGAAATCTCGATCCGGTCGCTCTCTTCGCCGACTTCGACGTCGTCTCGCGGCGCGCCGCCTCGATTCTCGATGCGGCGGGGGGCCGGCCCGGCCACATCTTCAACCTCGGGCACGGAATCCTCCCGGGGACTCCGGTCGATACGGTGCGCCGCCTCACCGATTTCGTGCACGAGCGCTCCGCGGCGCTCAATGCGCGCGGCTGAGATGGAACGTCGAGTCGATTCCGCCCGGACGGGGGCCGCCGGCGTCATGCTCATGGCCTACGGCGCTCCCGTGTCCCTCGACGACGTCGCCGGATTTTTCACCGACATCCGGGGAGGGCGGAGGCCGCCCGACGACAGGATCGAGGAGCTGAAGGGCCGCTACCGGATGATCGGGGGCGGCGCCTCGCTCCTCGAGATCACGAACGCCCAGGCCCGTGCCCTCGAGGCGGCGCTCGGCGCCGGCGGCGAGCGCATTCCCGTCTTCGTCGGCATGCGCCACGCGCCCCCGTTCATCCGCGAGCGCGTCGCGGAGGTCGCCGCGTCGGGGGTGAAGCGCCTGGTCGGCCTCGCGCTCGCGCCTCACTTCTCCAGCCTGAGCGTCGGCGCGTACCATCTCAAGCTGACGGAGGCCGTCGCGACGCTCGCCTCGCCCCCGGAGCTCCGGCTCGTGGACGAGTACCACGCGCACCCACTCTTCGTCGCAGCCCTCGCCGAAACGCTCTCGGCGGCCATGGATGCCGCGCGCGGGGCAGGCCGGGGGCCGATCCGCGTCCTCTTCACCGCCCACTCGCTCCCGGAGCGCATCGTCCTGGCGGGGGAGCCGTACCGCGATCAGCTCCTCGAGACGGCGCGCCTCGTGGCCGCGAAGGTCGGCGTGCCGGACTGGGAGTTCGCCTTCCAGAGCGCGAGCCCGACCGGCGAGCCGTGGCTTGGCCCGGACATCCTGGTGACAATGAGGCGGCTCGCCGCGGAGGGGCGGCTCGACGTCGTCGTCCAGCCGGTCGGATTCGTCTCCGACCATCTCGAGATCCTCTACGACCTCGATATCCTCTGCCGCGGCGAGGCGGAGCGGCTCGGCGTGCGATTCCGGCGGGCCGAATCCCTGAACGCCCGCCCGGCGTTCATCGCCGCGCTGGCGTCCGTCGTGCGCGAGCGGCTGGCCGCCACGCCCGCGGGGCGGGCCTCGCGCGCGTGACCGGGCCGCCGAGAATCGCCGTCCTTGGGGCCGGCATCGCCGGCCTCTCGACCGCCTATCACCTCGAGAAGATCTCGCGGGAGCGCGGCGTAGGGGTAGACTGCCGGCTCTTCGAGGCGGCGCCGGAGGTCGGCGGCGTCATCCGCAGCGAGCGCGTGGACGGATTCCTCCTCGACACGGGCCCCGACTCTCTCTTCAAGGGGAAGCCCGCCGCCGTCGAGCTCGCGCGAGAGCTGGGCCTCGGGGACGAGATCCTCGAGGCGAGCCGGCAGGATCTGCCGACTCTGATCTACTCGCGGGGGAAGCTCCGGCCTCTCCCCGCAGGCCTCGAGATGCTCTCGCCGACGCAGGTCGTCCCCTTCCTGATGAGCGGGCTCATCTCCTTTCGCGGCAAGCTCCGGATGTTCGCCGAGCCGTTCATCGCCCCGGGCGCCGGCGATCCCGACGAGTCGGTCGCGGCCTTCATCAGGCGCCGCTTCGGGGCCGAGGCGTCCGAGAAGATCGCCGGCCCGCTCTTCGCCGGGATTCACGCGGGGGACCCGGAGCGACTCAGCATCCTGAGCACCTTTCCCCGACTCGTCGAGATGGAGCGCCGGCACGGCAGCCTCGCCGCCGCGCTGCGGAGGGCGCCGAAGGCGCAGGGCGTGCCGTCACCGCCGCGGCCGGGGCGGCCGGGTCCGCCGTTCGTTTCGTTTCGAGGAGGCATCCGCAGGATCGTGGAGGCTCTGGAGGCCTCGCTCCGCACGACGCGCATCGAGCGCGGGGCGACAGCCACGCGGGTGGATCTCGCGGCGGGCGGATACCGCGTTCACTTCAGGGGCCGCGAGCCGATCGACGTCGACGCGTGCGTCGTCGCGGTCCCGGCGCCCCAGGCGGCGGCGCTCCTCGAGCCGCTGGCGCCCGCCGTCGCCGGGGGGCTCCGGATGATTCGGTACGCCTCGTCGGCGACCGTCTTCCTCGGGTACCGCGCCTCGGAGGCGGGGCCTCTCCCCGGGAGCACCGGCTTCCTCATCCCGTTCACCGAGAGGCGACGCATCTTCGGCTGCACCTTCGTGTCGAACAAGTTCCTCGGCCGCGCCCCGGACGGGAGCGTCCTCGTCCGCGCGTTCGTCGGCGGCGCGGTGGACGAATCGCGCGCGGAGATCGCGGACGCCGACATGGTGGCGATGGTGCGCGAGGAGATCGCCGCGCTCATCGGGCTCGGGGCGGAGCCGACGATGGTGCGCGTCGCGAGATGGTCGAAGGCCAACCCCCAGTACGACGTCGGGCACCAGGGGATCGTGGCGGCCATCGACTCGGAGCTTCGCAAGCTGCCGGGGCTGATCGTGACCGGAAGCGGTCTCCGCGGCGTCGGGATCCCCGATGGTGTGGCCTCGGGGCGCGAAGCCGCGACGCGGATCCTTTCCGGTCCGGCCTCCGGCGGGGGCGCGCGCCTTGACAGGGGGACCCCGGGTCCGTAGGGTTTCGCCTGCCTGACGCTGCAACCTGAATCCAAGGAGCCCGCGCTTGCCCCTCTACGAATACGAGTGCCTCAAGTGCCACCATCGCTTCGAGCTGATCCGGAAGTTCTCCGATCCCCCTCTGACGAAATGCATCAAGTGCGGAGGGAAGGTCGAGAAACTGATGTCGGCCCCGGCGATCGCGTTCAAGGGCTCGGGCTGGTACGTCACCGACTACGGCGGGAAGAAGGGGGGAGGCGAGCCGACGAAGAGCGAGCCGAAGGGCGACTCCAAATCCGAGTCCAAGTCCGACTCCAAGACGGAGACGACGTCGGAGGTGAAGACGGAGTCGAAGTCGGATTCGACCAAGGGCGCGGGCGGCGGCTCGAAGGGAAACGACGCCGGCGACAGGAAGAAGGGGAAGAGCAAGTCCTGACGACCGACCGGTCGCGCCGGAGCCTTTCCTTCGTCATCCAGGATCTCAACACCTGGGCGGGTCAGGAGCGCTGCACCCTCGAGGTCGCCCGGCGGCTGAGCCACATCTGGCCGGTCGAGCTGTACGCCTTCACCGTGGACGACGCGGGGCTCGAGGGAGCGTGGGGAGACGTCACGATTCACCGCGTGCTGCCCAACGTGCCGCGCCCCGAGCTGATCAAGAACTGGTATTTTCACGCCGCCACGCTGCCGCCGCTCTGGCTGCGCCGGTCGACGGCCCGGAGCCGCGAGACGATCGTCCATGCCGCAGGAGCCTGCTCCCTGGTGAGCGACGTCGTCCAGGTTCACTTCGTCCAGGCGGCGTGGAAGCGTCGCCGCGCCACGCTCTCCGAGGATCTCCGCCGTCCCCACTGGGCGGCGGCCGCGGGCGGAATGCGCGCGCGCGCGATCCGCGGGTACTACGACTTCCTCCTCGAGGCGAACGTGCTCGCGGAGCGAGTGACCTTCGCTCGGGGCAAGACCTACGTCGCGATCTCCGGCCGGATCGCGTCGGAACTCCACGAGTGCCTCGGGCTGACCGAGAACGTCCACGTCGTGAGGCACGGCGTCGACGCGGCGAGATCGCCGTGCTCTTCGTCGGGGCGTTCGATCGGAAGGGGCTCGCGACCGCCATCGACGCAGTCGCCCGACTCGACGGCGCCGCGCGCTCGCGCCTGCGTCTCATCGCCGTCGGATCGGGGGCCCGCGAGCCGTATCTCGCGCGCGCCGCGCGCCTCGGCGTCGGGGATCGCCTGGTCTTCGCGGGGTACCAGAAGGAGGTCGCCGCCTGCTACCGGGCCGCCGACATCTTCCTCTTCCCGACCCTGTACGAGCCGTTCGGCATGGTCATCCTCGAGGCGATGGCCACGGGGCTCCCGGCCATCGTGTCGCGCTGCGCGGGGGGCGCGGAGCTGATCGAGAACGGCGTCTCCGGCCTCCTCCTCGACGATCCGGCGGACCCCGCGGAGATCGCGCGCGCTCTGTCGGCTCTGATCGCCGATGACGCGGCGCGAGTCTCGATCGGGAGGGCGGCCCGCCGCGTGGCGGAGGCCCGGAGCTGGGACGTCGTCGCGAGGGAGTACGCGGCGGTTCTCGCGCCGTTGATGGGTGGCGCGTGAAGGTCCTCTTCGTGAGCCCTGCGGGCGCGATGGGTGGGGCCGAGAGGAGCCTTCTCGATCTCGTCGCGTCGCTCCGCGCGTGCGATCCCCGACTCGAAATGGCCGCGGCGCTCCTCGCCCCCGGCCCGCTGGCGGAAGCCCTGGGGGAGTGCGGCGTCGATGCGCACACGCTCGAGATGCCGGCCTCCTTCGCGACCATCGGGGACAATCCATCTCCTGAATCCGGCTCCGCGACTCCGCTTGCCTTTCTCGGGGGGCTTGGGCGCGCCGGGACGGAGTTGCCCGGCTTCATCAGTCGCTTCCGCGCGCTGGTCCGCGACGCGCGCCCCGACATCGTCCACACCAACGGGAACAAGGCGCACCTCATCGCTTCGCTGGGCGCCCGGGGCGGGCCCGCGCTGCTCTGGCACGTCCGCGATTTCATCGGCTCGCGCCGAGTGATGCGCCGGGCGCTCGCACTCGCCCGGCTGCGCTCGTCAGGGGCGATCGCGATCTCCGATGCCGTCCGCCGTGATCTCGAAGCGGCGGTGCCGGGGCTGAGCGTGGACGTCGTCCACAACGCCGTCGACGTCGACGCCTTCTCTCCCGGGCCGGCGGACGGTCGGCGGCTCGACCGTCTTGCGGGTGCGGCCGCGCCCCCTGGGGATGTGCTCCGCATCGGACTCGTCGCGACGTACGCGCACTGGAAGGGGCACTCCCTCTTCCTCGACGCCGCGGCGCGCGTCGCAGGCTCGGATGCCGCCGGGCGTTGCCGGTTCTACGTGATCGGCGGCCCGATATACGGGACGAGAGGATCCCAGGCGGCGGAGGGAGACCTCCGCGCGCAGGCCTCGTCCCTCGGGCTCTCGAGGCGGGTGGCGTTCGTGGGATTTCAGGACGACGTCGCCTCGGTCTACCGGGATCTCGACGTCGTTGTCCATGCGAGCACGCAGCCGGAGCCGTTCGGCCGGACGATCGTGGAGGCGATGGCCTGCGGCAGGCCCGTTGTGGTGTCGAGGGGAGGTGGGGCTCCGGAGATATTCACGGAAGGGGAGGACGCCGTCGGCTTCATGTCCGGAGACGCCGGGGACCTGGCCTCCGTGATCCTGCGTCTCGTGGCGCGCCCCGATCTGCGGCGCGGGCTCGGCGAGAGGGGCCGCGTGACCGCGGTGACGCGATACTCCCGCGCGCGACTCGGGCCGGAGGTCAGGACTATCTATGAGAGGGTGATTTCCGCCGGCCGGATCGAGAGGTCCTGACGCGGGTCGAACTTCCCGCGTCGAGATCGACCCCGCGGAGGTACTCGCGGAATTCCCCCCCGAGATCCTCCCGCTTGAGCGCGAACTCGACCGTCGCCTTCAGGAACCCGAGCTTGTTCCCCGTGTCGTATCGCTTCCCGGAGAACCGGTACCCGTAGATCGCCTGCTCGCGGAGGAGGGAGCGGAGTCCGTCCGTGAGCTGGCGCTCTCCCTTGCGATCGGGCTGCACCCTCTCGAGGTGATCGAAGACCTCCGGCGTGAGGATGTACCGCCCGATGATGGCGAGGTTGCTCGGGGCCTCCTCGGGGGGCGGCTTCTCGACGAGGTCGGTCAGCCGGTACAGGCTCCCGCCGGCGGGCTTCCCCGCGATCACTCCGTAGTCCTTCGTGCGTGCGGGATCGACCGCCTCGAGGGCGATGATCGACGCGTTCTTCTTCTTGTACGCCTCGATCATCTGCCGCATGCATGGGACCTTCGCGTCGATGACGTCGTCGCCGAGGAAGACGGCGAAGGGCTCGTCTCCTATCAGGGCGCGGGCCACGAGCACCGCGTGCCCGAGCCCCAGGGCCTCCTTCTGCCTCACGTACGACACGCGGATCATGTCCGAGATCTCGCGGACGAGCCGCAGCTGCTCGCTCTGGCCGCGCTCGGCGAGAACGCGCTCGAGCTCGAACGAGACGTCGAAATGGTCCTCGATCGCGTTCTTGCCGCGGCCCGTCACGATGATGATGTCGGTGATTCCGGAGTCGACGGCCTCCTCAATGACGTACTGGATGACCGGCTTGTCGACGATCGGCAGCATCTCCTTCGGCTGCGCCTTCGTCGCCGGGAGGAACCGGGTTCCGAGGCCGGCGGCCGGAAAGACCGCCTTTCGGATCGGGGACGTGCTGGCGCTCTTCGACATCGGGGTCTCCGGCGTGCGTGCGGTTGCGGATCGGCGCTGGAAAGCACCGCATTATACTAAACTTCCCCTTTCCTCTCACCGGAGAGCCCGCTTGCTCGATCCCGCCCTCGTCCGCGAGAACATCGACCTCGTCCGAAGGAAGCTCGGCACGCGCTCGGGCTCGTACGACCTCGCCCCGTTTCTCGATCTCGACGGCGAGAGGCGCCGTCTCCTGAAGGAATCGGAATCGCTCAAGCAGCGAAAGAACCAGGCGAGCGAACAGGTCGCGAAGCTGAAGCGCGAGGGAGGGGACGCCGCCGCCATCATCGCCGAGATGCGCGAGGTGGGCGATCAGATCAAGGAGTTCGACGACCGCCTCAAGATTATCGACGAGCAGTTCGGCAGCCAGATCCTGACGCTGCCGAACCTCCCGCACGATTCCGTCCCGGTGGGGGTGGACGCCGGAGACAACCCCGTCGCCCGGACGTGGGGTGAGCCGCCGCGCTTCGACTACGCGCCGAGGGCCCACTGGGAGATCGGAACGGCTCTCGGCATCCTCGACTTCGAGCGCGCGGCGAAGATCTCGGGATCCCGATTCGCCGTCCTGACGGGGAAAGGCGCCCGCCTCGAGCGAGCCCTCATCAACTTCATGCTCGACGTCCACACGCGCGAGAACGGCTACCGCGAGGTGCTCCCCCCCTTCCTCGTCAACTCGAAGACCCTCACCGGGACGGGGCAGCTCCCCAAGTTCAAGAGCGAGCTCTTCTGGATCGAGGGGACCGATTTCGGTCTCATCCCGACCGCCGAGGTGCCGGTGACGAACCTCCACTCGGGGGAGTTCCTCGACGAGAAGGCCCTGCCGATCCGCTACACCGCGTGGACGCCGTGCTTCCGCAGCGAGGCGGGCTCGTACGGGAAGGACGTCCGCGGTCTCATCCGCCAGCACCAGTTCAACAAGGTGGAGCTGGTCGCGTTTGCGACCCCCGAGAGCTCGTACGACGAGCTGGAGCGCCTCACCGGAAACGCCGAGGGGATCCTGAAGCGCCTCGGCCTCCACCACCGTGTCGTCACCCTCTGCACGGGCGACATGGGCTTCTCCGCCGCGAAGACGTACGACATCGAGGTCTGGCTCCCGTCCGAGAACTCCTTCCGCGAGATCTCCTCGTGCAGCAACTGCGAGTCGTTCCAGGCGCGGCGCGCCCAGATCCGCCTGAGGCGCGAAGGGAAGGGGAAGACCGAGCTGGTGCATACCCTCAACGGCTCCGGCCTCGCCGTCGGCCGCACGCTCGTCGCCGTCCTCGAGAACTACCAGCAGCGCGACGGGAGCGTGGTCGTCCCCGAGGCGCTCCGCCCGTACATGGACGGCGTCGAGAGAATCGAACGCGACTGACGGGATGCCTGCCTACTCCCGGGGGATGGCGTCGATGGCCCTCTCGGCCGTCGCGTTCAGCGTGATGGCGGCACTCGTGAAGCTCGCCGGCCCGACCTTTCCCAACCAGGAGCTGGTCGCCCTCCGGAGCCTCGCCTCGATCCTCCCCATTCTCGCGATCGCCCGATGGCGGCGGGTCCCGTTCAGGATCCACAGCCCCGGCTGGCTCTTCGTGCGGGGGTTCCTGGGCTATCTCGCGATCTCTTGCTGGTTCGTGAGCCTGAACCACCTGAGCCTCCCGGACTCGGTGATGATCCAGTACACGAGCCCGGTCTTCGTTTCCCTCCTCGCCCCGTTCGTGCTCCAGGAGCGCTCGATGGCGCGCGACCGCTGGGCGCTCGCCATCGCCCTCGCCGGCGTCGCGCTGGTCGTGCGGCCGGGGCTCGGGCTGACCGCCTCGGGCGCGCTCATCGGCCTCGCGGGCGCCGTCTGCTCGGCCGGGGCGTACGTGACGATCCGGGCGCTGCGGCACTCCGATCACCCGGTGATCGTCATGCTCGCCTTCCCGTCGGTGGCGGCGGCGTGCGGGCTCCTGGTGATGCTCGTCGCACCGCCCTTCGGGTTCGCCGCGGGGTGGATCTGGCCGGACGGCCGAGGGTGGCTGTTGCTGTCGGGGATCGCGCTCATGACCGCGGCCGGGCAAGTCTTTCTCACGTACGGCCTGCAGCACGAGCCCGCGGGGCGCGCGACCGTCGCGACGTACCTCGCGGTCGTCGTGTCGGTTCCGCTCGGCGTCGCCCTCTTCGGGCAGTGGCCCGATCTCTGGATGGTTCTCGGCGGCTCGATGGTGGTAGGCGCGGTCGCGACGCTTTCGCTCGTCTCGCACCGCCCCGTACCCCCTCCGGCCGGCGCGGGCCAGATGACCGAGCCGCTGGCTCTCGACGGCTAGCGATGCGCGCGCGGGGCGATGGGCGTTGCCCGCGGCGCGCCGCGTCCATATCATGGTGCCGATGCGCGGAGGGATGGCCGAGTGGTTTAAGGCGGCGGTCTTGAAAACCGTTAGGCGCAAGCCTCGGGGGTTCGAATCCCTCTCCCTCCGCCAGCATCATGTCCTCCTGACCCTCGGCGTGATCACCTTCCTCGTCGCCACCCCCGCCTGCTCGCGCGGCGGCCCCCATCACTACGGGACTTTCACCGGCGCCCCGGCGCCGACTCCGATCCCGGATCTCATCGCCTCTCCGGAGCTCCACCTGGGCCAGCAGGTCGCGGTCCAGGGGTCCGTGGCGCAGGTCTGCCAGGAGATGGGGTGCTGGTTCGAGGTCGAGGAGGGAGGCAAGCGGCTGATGATCGACCTTCAGATGGGGCGTCGTTTCACGATCCCGAAGGACGCCGGCGGGCTCGTCGCGCGCGTGGAGGGGAAGCTGATCCGGGACGAAGGAGTGCTGAAAGTGATCGGCGACGGCGTCGAGCTGTCTACACGCCCGTCGCGCTGACCTCGGCCGCGACGCGCTCGAGGTTTCGCAGCTCCTCGTCGTAGATTGGTCGCAGGAGGCCCGGCGCGAGGAGGCGCTGCCCCCACCCGAAGAACCCCTTCGCCTCCCACTCCGTGACGATCGTCACGCGACACTTCCCGTTCGCGGCCGGATCCACCGTGAAGGTCGTGACCTCCCCCGAATCGTACGTCTCGACGAGGACGCGGCCGGCCTCGGGCTCCGAGACCTCGCCCCGATACTCCCGCTCGCCACCGCCGACCCGCATCTTGAACCGGATCATCGTTCCGGCGCCGATCCCTCCGCGCTCGATGGTCAGGTCGCGGAAGGCGCGGGGCGGGATGATGCGCGGGTGCCCCCCGCGGTAGTCGGCGATGACCCGGTACGCCGCCTCGGGCGGCACGTCTAGAATCGCTTCGGCCCGGATGCGGATGCGCGGCACGGACTGGCCCTCCCTCGAATTCCGTGATTCTACGGCGGGGGATCGCCCTCGGCGAGCTGTCCCGTTCGTCCCACGCCCCTGGGGCCGGACTAAGATGTTGCGGCAATTCTGAACCCGACCGGACATCCGGCGTAAGGTGAGTCATGTCTGAATTCTGCCCCCGGATTCACGCGGAGTGGCTCTTCCGCGGCCGGAGCGTGAGCCTTCACTCGTGGTCCTGTCGCGGCCCCCACGGCACCGCCGGCGAGGAGAAGCGCCAGCGCCACTTCGAGATCGCGGTCGTCCTGGAAGGGGGTTTTCACTACCGCGGCCCCCGCGGGAGCGCCGTCGGCGATGCCAACACGGCCATCTGCTTCGACGCGGAGGAGTCGTACGAGACGCGGCACCGTGACGCCCGGGGCGACGCCGGCCTGGCTCTCGTCCTCGAGCCTCCCGCGCTCAGGGAGCTCTTCGGCGACGGCGACCGCGTGGGGTTCCGCGATCTCTGCCTTCCGGTTCTGCCTCGCGCCCACCTTTTCATCTCTCTCCTCCGGAATCGGCTGGCCTGTAGCGGCGGGACGCCCGAGGAGATTGTCATCGAGGAGACACTCTTTCACATGGTGCGCGTCGTCTGGGAGGGTCGACATCCGAAATCCGCTCGCGGAGCCCGGGCGGGCTTTCTCGCGGCCCGCGAGCGCGTCGAGTCGGTCCAGGAGATCATGGCCACCGAGTACGCGCGCCCCCTCCGTCTGGACGATCTCGCGACGCGCGTCGCTCTCTCGCCGCAGCACCTCTGTCGCGTGTTCAAGGCGCAGACCGGCCTCGCGGTCCACCGGTATCTCAACCGCCTGAGGCTGCGCGCCGCCCTGCCGCGACTTCTCGATCCCCGAAGCGACCTGACCTCAATCGCCTTCGACGCGGGCTTCTCGAGCCACAGCCACTTCACGGCGGCCTACCGGCGGGAGTTCGGCGTCACCCCCTCGGGAACACGCCGCCTCGCGCGTGACCCGCGGCATGCGAGGATTCTGACAGCGAGCTAACGCGCCGCAGGGCATGATGCGCGTGACTGGAGGGTCACGCCATGCGCCGCGCACTCGTCCCAATTCTCCCCATCATCTTCATTTGCGTCACCTCGGGAACAGGCGCCGCCGTCTCCCCCGTGTCGGCGTTCGCGAGCCTGAAGGCGCTCACCGGAACCTGGGTGGGAACGACGTCCGACGGGCGCCCGATGACGATCGAGTTCAAGGCGGGCGTGAACGGCAGCGCGCTCGTCGAGACGCAGAGCCCGGCGGCCCCCGACGAGATGATGACCGTCTACAGCGTGACGGGCGGCGAGCTGGTGCTGGTGCACTACTGTCCGATGGGACCGCAGGGGAATCAGCCGCACATGCGGCTCGACGCGGGCGCGTCATCCCCGACGGAACTGCGGTTCACGTTCACCGGAGCCGAGAATCTGGACCCCGAGCAGGACATCCATGTGCACAACGGGCGCATCGTCCTCGCGGGGCCCGACAGTCTGGAACGGGAATGGGAGATCTACCGGCGCGGAAAGCTCGTCGCGACGGAGAGGTTCACTCTGAAACGGAAGAAGGGGACACCGACGCCATGAAGATCCGCGCGGCAGCACTCGGAACTCTCATTCTCGCGTCTCTGGCCCTGGCATGGGCCGCGCCGGGCGAGTCGCCCGCCCCCATCCCCGGGATCCAGGAAGGACAGGCGAAGCTCCGGCAGGGGGACTTCGCCGGCGCCTCGAAGATCCTCGAGGGGCTCGCGGGGCGCGAGCCGGGGAACCTGATGGCGTGGCGCCTCCTCGGCTTCGCCCGGCTCAAGGGGAACGACTCCGACGGCGCGATCGCCGCCTACGGCAAAGCCCTCGAGCTGTCCCCCGGTCTGCCGGCGGCTCTCTACAACACCGCCGTCGCGTACGCGAAGAAGAAGGACGCGGACCACGCCTTCGAGTGGCTCGCGAAAGCGCGGGCAGGCCACCGCGCCGACCTCACGGGCCTCGATCGCGATCCGGATCTGGCGGGGTTGAAGGACGATCCCCGCTTCGCGCCCGCGCTCACCGACGCCGCGTATTTCGCGGATCCGTTCGTGGAGCCGGTCCGGATCCTGAAGGAGTGGGACGGCGAGGCGGCCGACGATCAGTTCGGCTGGATCGCGAGGGACGCGGGAGACGTGGATCGCGACGGGGCGCACGACGTCGTCACGTCGGCGCCGACGAAGGCGATCGGCGGCGCCTCCGCCGGCCGCGTCTATCTGTACTCGTCGCGGAGCGGCAGGCTCCTCTGGAAGGTCGACGGAGCCCCCGGAGATCAGCTCGGGATGGGCGTCGAGGGGGCCGGCGACACGAATCACGACGGAGTCCCCGACATCATCGCGAGCGCTCCCGGCGCGGGGAAGGCCTACATCTACTCCGGGGCCGACGGCCGCGTGCTGCAGACGCTCACCGGCGAGGCGAAGGGGGACATCTTCGGCCGCCACGTCGCGGGTGTCGGCGATGTCGATCACGACGGATGCGCCGACGTCATCGTCGGGGCGCCGGGCAACGCCGCCGCGGGGGCCGGCGCCGGGCGCGCCTACGTCTACTCCGGGAAGGACGGCCACACGCTTCTGACGCTGACGGGCGAGGGGCCGGGAGACTCGTTCGGCAGCACGGTCGGCGGCGCGACTGACGCCCGCGGCACGTTCATCCTCGTCGGCGCGGCCGCCGCGGGGCCGAGGAAGACGGGCCGGACGTACGTCTACGAGGCGCTCGCGTCGAAGCCGAGTTTCGTCATCGATTCGGACGAGACGGGCGGGGCGCTCGGCGCGATGTTCGTCTCCGTCGCGGGGGACGTCGACGCCGACGGCATCGCCGACATCTACGCGTCGGACTGGCAGAACAACGCGAAGGGTCCGTCCTCGGGGCGCATCTACGTCCACTCCGGGAAGGACGGGCACCGGTTGATGACGCTGTCCGGTGAGACGGCGGGCGAAGGGTTCGGAATTGGCTCGGCGACCGCGGGGGACGTCGACGGCGACGGACACGCCGATCTGATCGTCGGGGCGTGGCAGTACGCCGAGGTGGCCGCTTCCGCCGGGCGCGCGCGCCTCTACTCCGGAAAGGACGGGAGCGTCCTGGCGACGTACACGGGTCGGACGCCGGGGGACACCTTCGGATTCGACGCCGTCGGCGTGGGCGACGTGGACGGCGACGGGACGATCGATCTGCTGGTCACCTCCGCGTGGAGCGGCGTCCACGGCTACCACTCGGGGCGCATGTTCATCGTCTCGAGCGGCGTTCGCAAGGGGGCGAAGGCGGCCGCGGCGCGTCCGGAAGATCAGCCCGAGGAGCCCTCCCCGCCCACCGTCCCGATGGAGCAGCGCGGCGTCGCGATGGGCGCCCCCTTCCCGGCGTTCCAGCTCCAGGACCAGAGCGGCAGGGTGCGCGACCTGGAATCGCTCACGGGCGAGAAGGGGCTCGTCCTCCTCCTCGTGCGCTCCGCCGACTGGTGACCGTGGTGCAAAGAGCAGCTCGTGCAGCTGCAACGTGCAGTGCCCCGGTTCAGGAGCCGCGGCCTCGGCCTCGCGGCGTTGACGTACGACGACGCCTCGATTCTCGCGCAGTTCGCCGCCCGGGACGGGATCGACTACCCGCTCCTTTCGGATCCGAACTCCGAGTTCCTCCGAAAGATTCGCATGGTCGACCCGGACAACACGCCGGCGAACCGCCCCGACTACGGAAAGCGGCGCATGGCCTTCCCCGGGTACTTCCTGATCGACAGGGGCGGCGTCGTCCGGGAGCGATCGCTCGACGCCGGGTACAACGATCGGCGGACCGCGGGAGCTTTTCTGGCGGGCCTCTTCCCGGAGCTCGTCGAGCAGGGGGGCGCCATCGCCGCGCCGCACCTCGGCATCGAGACGTTTCAGTCCGATCCGGCTGTCTCGCCGGGGAGCCGGTTCACGCTCGGCGTGCGCCTCACGCTTCCTCCTCGGATGCACGTCTACGCGCCCGGCGTCGAGCATTACAGGCCGATCGCGCTGAGCCTCACGTCCGACGCCGCCTTCTCGTCCGCGGCGCCGGTGTATCCCGCGCCGAAGATCCTCAGGCTCGAGGCGATCCGCGAGACGGTTCCCGTCTTCGAAGGGGAGTTCACGATCGACGTCGACGTGCGGCTGGTGTCCGAGAACATCGCACTCCTGAAGTCACTGGGGCACGACAGGTCGAAGCTGACCCCGCTGGTCGTCAAGGGGGAGCTTTCGTATCAGGCCTGCGACGACGTGCGGTGCTTCCTGCCCGAGGTCACGCCCGTCACGTGGGAGCTGAAGGTTCGGCAGCTCGACTTCAGGCCGATGCTTCAACACTAGCCGGCGATCGAAGCGATCCGGCTTTCCGCGTCGTGGTGAAGGGTCGGCGGCGCGCCGTAGAAGGCGCCGGCGGCCTTGCCCGATCGATCGAAGAGGAACATCGTCGGCACCGACGTGATGTCGCCGAAGCTCCGGGCGAGGTCCGGCGTGGCCATCGACCACGAGAGGGGGAGCTTCAGATCGCCGGCGAGCTTGCGGACGTCGGCCTCGTCGGACTGCACCGCGAGCGCGACGATCGCGAGCCGGTCGCCGTACTTTTTCTTCAGATCGCCGAGCCACGCGAGGGTGCCGCGGCACGGCGGGCACCAGGTCGCCCAGAACTCGACCAGGACCGCACGCCCTGCGAGGTCCGCGCGGGCGAGCGCGTGGCCGTCGAGATCCGTGACCGAGAATTCGGGAAGCGCCGGGAGGGCCGCCTCCGTGGTCTGCGGTGCCCGGGCGCGCGCCTCGGCCTTCCGTCCGCTCAGGATCAGATCGATCATCTTCGAGAGGTCGTTGCGGAATCGCTCGTGGCTCTCGGCGCTCTGGAAGGGTGTGTAGCGGCCGTCGCCCGCCCCTTCACCCTTGCCGTAGAAGCCGAAGTCCTTGGGGGTCGCGACGAGCACGTCGTCGACGAAGATCGCCGGGTAGCGCCTCACGCCGAACCGCTTCGCGAGATCGGAGTCGCCGTAGTTCTCCTCGACGAATCGCGCCCGCCCCCCGAATCCCTGAACGACGTTCTGAGCCAGCAGACCTGCCGGATCGGAGATGTTTCAAGTGTAAGGCCAGCGGACGAGGGTGACCGTCACTTCAGGCGGTGGCCTCGGCGATTCGACGCGCGGGGGATCGAGCGCCGCGAAGTAACGGGGGAGGACATCGGCGATGATCGCGGCCGCGGTCTTCGGCCCGACTTCGGGCGTGGCGTGAGCGACGTCCCCCCGGGCGCTCTCGAGGTAGATCCGGGCGATCGTGTGGTCCACGCCGCCCGCCGCCGCGCGCGACTCGAACTCGCGGAGCCCGGGCTCGATCGCGTCCTTCCCGAGGCCGGCGCCGGCGTCGCGCAGCGCGGCGGATCGGAGCGACGCGTCGAGGTAGCGGAGCAGGGCGCCGTATCGCAGGCCCGCGGAATCGAGCTCGCGCGCCTCCTTCAGCGCGGCGCTCGCGGCGATGAACTCGGGGTGGCGATCGAGGGAGGCCGGGGGCTTGTACAGCGCGAGGATCTCTCCCTGGAGCGCGTCGATCTCGGGGCGGATCGATCGAATCGCCGGGAGCTTCGCCGGCGCGGGCTCGCGAAGCGTCCGGCAGAAGGCGACGAGGTCCCGCTCGGCGAGCGCGGAGCCCAGGTACAGGTAGCCGTAGTCGGGACTGGTGGCGCGGCCGTAATCGAGGCTCGCCGTGTAGTAGGAGCGGACCTGGGGGATCGCCGCCTCGGCGATAGCCCGAACCGCCGCGGGGGCCACCCCGACGAGAGCCGCGGGGGGCGGGGGGGCGATGTCCGCGGCGAGCTCCCGGCCGAGGCGGTTCCACTCGGCCTCCAGCGCCTCCGCGTCGCGCTTCAAGGGGGCCGCCGGATCGTTTTCGTACTGCCAGGCGCGCAGGTACCCGTGGGCGGCGGCGAGACGGTTCAGCGCGAGCAGGCGACGGCCGTCGAGAAGCGCCTCGTCCGCCTTGGCGAGGACGGGTCCCACCGCTCCCTTGATCTGGGCCCACGTCTCGTCCGTCGATGCGTTCGACGCGACGAAGGCGTCCCACCGCGCGATCTCGGCGGCGAGCGGGTCCGCCGCGCTGGCGCCCGCGGCGGGGGCGGCTGGGACGGTCGTGGCGAGCGGGAGGAGGGCCGCGGCGAGAGCGAAGAGCTTCCGGCGGGTCGTCATGTCTCCGCTACCCTACGCCGCGGGCGCGACGATGTTTCTCGGGCGGCGCGGGAAGGCCTGGCGTTCATCCCTTGTTTTCGACGAGAGCCTTGAGCCGCGACAGGTTGTTTCCCACCTGCCGCTCGTTCATGGAGCGGATCATCGGGGCCATCATCCTCGCCAGCGTTCCCTTCGGCTCGACCGCGCATGCGTGCGTGACGGTGGTTCCCGCGGTCGCCGCCTCGATCCGGAAGTCGATGGCGACGTCGAACTGCGAATCCGTGAACTTCATCGACAGGCGGCGCTCCGGTTCGTAGCCGGTCACCACCCCTTCCATCCGGCCGCCGCCCGCCTGCCTGTGGGTGTACTGGAGCGTCGCCCCCTCGGCTCGGGGCGGCGCGGACGTCTGCCGCAGCTCGACGCACGACTCGAGCCACTCCGCAGCCCTCGTGAAGTCGTCGATGAACGAGAAGACCTCCGCGGCGGGTCGCTCGATCTCGATCGACGACTCGGCCTCGATCACCGGATCTCCGCGATCCTCTCGAAGTACTTCACGAACGACTTGATCCCGCCCGACGCCTGTCCCCAGTCGTAGTTCTCGTCGGGGCAGTGGTAGCCGTGCTCGGGAAGGCTGAGCCCCATCATCACCAGCGGGCAGTTCCAGTGTCGCCTCATGCTGAGGACGGCGCCGATCGATCCTCCCTCGCGGATGAACGCCGGGGTGGCGCCGAAGCCGAACCTGAGCGCGTCGCGGGCCGCGTCGGCGAACGGGCCCGTGAACTCTCCCAGGTACGCCTCGAGCGGATGCTCGCCGGTGACGACGACGTCGGGGTTGATCTTCCTCACGAACTTCCGGAGGAGAGCCACCATCTTCGCCGGCTTCATCCCGGGGACGAGGCGCATGCTGATCTTCGCCTCGGCGCGGGCCGGGACGATCGTCTTGATCCCGGGCCCCTGGTAGCCGCCCTTGATGCCATGCACCTCGAAGGTCGGCATCGACCAGATCCTCTGGACCGCCTCCTTCTCGGTGAGCTTCCTCAGGCTCTTCAGCTCGTGCGCCGCCTTGAATGTCTTGAGCTTGAAACCCGAGCGCCAGAACGACCGGAGCTCCTTCGCGCTGGGCCTTTTCACGTCGTCGTAGAAGCCGGGGATCTTCGCCCTGCCGGTCTTCGCGTCGTAACAACGGCTGAGGACCTCCGCCATCTCGCCGATGGGGTTCCGCGCGACGCCGCCGGTCGTGCCGGAGTGGACATCTTTCGTTCCCGTCTCGAGCGTGAGGAGCGCCCCCTGCAGCCCGCGGAGGCCGTACGGGACCGCGGGCTTGCCTCGCGCGATCCAGATGGTGTCGCTCACGAGGACCGAGTCGGTCTCGAGCGCAGCCCCCCGCCCGGCGAGGAACCCCTCGAAGGACGGGGAGCCGATCTCCTCCTCGAACTCCCAGACGAAGCGGATGTTCAACGGGATCCCGTTCTGCGCCGCGTAGCGGGCGGCCATCATCGCGGTGAGCCCCGGACCCTTGTCGTCGGTCGTGCCGCGCCCGCCGTAGCGGCCGTCCTCACGATGGAACTTGAACGGCTCGCGCGTCCTCCACTCCGCGGGATCCGCCGGCTGCACGTCCATGTGGTTGTAGATCGTCACCGTCGGACGGGAGCGGTCCGCGGGGAACTCGCCGATGACGACGGGATTCCCCTTCGTCGCGACCTTCTCGGCGCGGGCGCCGGCGTCCGTGAGGATCTGGCAGGCGAGATCCGCCCCCCGCTCGATGTCCCCCCGGTGCGCCGGGTCGGCGCTGACGGTCGGCACCTCGACCATCGAGGCGAGGGTGTTCTCGAAATAGGATCGGTTGTCGTCGACGTACTTGTTGAGTCGGGCCGGATCGAGAGGGGTCGGGCTCATCTCGGAGTCTCCTGACGCGGGTTCGTGGGATCGGTGGTCGGGGCGGGACAGTCTAGCGCGATGCTCTCGATCGCGGCCATCGGCTTCCGCCGCGATGCGAACCACGCATGCCGCGGCCGCTCAGTTCTTGATGGAGCCCGGGATCTTTCCCGTCACGTTGAAATCGAGGTGCGAGATCCCTGCGTCCGCGATGACGACCTGGTAGTAGGGCGGCGAGTACGAGAGCTGCGCGCCGGCCTTCCCCTGGATCACGATGCGGTAGCGCCCGGGAGGCGGGAGCTCCGCGTCGAACGAGCCGCCGGGGTCCGGAGAGATTCGGGAGAATTCCCGCAAGATCGAGTTGGGGCCGTACAGGACGACGGCGGCGACGAGCGCGACGTCGCCGGTGACGCGTCCGGAGAGGCGTCCCGCCATCGCGGCGCCGGCGTCCGGCGCAGCCACCCGGGGCGGCGCGTCGGGGGGGGAAGCGGCGCCCCGCCGCGGATCGGCGGCCGAGGGTGAGGGAGCCTCGGGGGCCGCCGGCCCCGACGCGCGCGAGGGTGTCGCGGCGGGCGGAGACTCATGCGACGGATCGGCCGGGGCCGCGGGCGCCGGCGGGCTCTCCACGGGCTGTCCGGTGACGTTCGGCTCGGGGAGATCGATCGGGAGCGAGACGACGCTCGACGCGTCCGGGCTCACGAGAAGAAGGCGCGGCGGCCCGTCGCCGAACGCCGCGATCGCGGCCGGCTCGATCGCGCGGATCTCGACGAGGCGCAGCGCGGGGATCGCGGCGACCGCGAGCGCGCGCCCGTCCTCGGCGAGCGCGGCGACGAGACGGCCGCCATCCTGCACGGAGAGCGACCCCGGCTCGAACGGAAGCGTCAGGGTCATGGCCGCGTCGTCGGTGGGGAAGGCTCCGGTTCGCGGGTCTCTCACGGGGGGCTGCGAGGGGTCGAAGATCGCGAGCTGGCGGTCCCGGGCCACCAGCATGCCGGCGCTCGCCGGGATGGCGGCGACGGCGCGATTCCGCCCCGGCGACCTCAGGAGCCACGACGTTCGGAGCGGGCTCGTCGCGAAGGCCCGGACGGTGTCGTCGGCGGCGAGAAACACCCGGGAGCCGTCGGACGAGAGGGCCACCCCGCGGATGGGCCCCGGGACGATCAGAGGTCCTTCGATCGTCCGGGCGGCGAGGTCGAGAGAGGCGATCGCCCACCGGTCGCCGCGGCGGCCGACGACGTGCACCCAGGAGCTTCCCGGCGCTGGGCAGAGGAGGGCGACGTCCACCGGGACGGTGGCCTGCGCGATGATCTCGCCGCTCCTCGCGCGAAGCGCGAAGATGGTCGTGGAGCTCCCGGAGGCCGCGGGCGCCGCGACGACGATCTCCGGAGCCTCCCCGGGTCGCGACTCGGGGCGAAACGCGAGGGCCCGCAGGCCCGGAGCCGGCGGCGACCAAACGAAACTCTCGCCGGAGGCGACGTCGAGGATGGAGACGCGCCCGTCGCCCGAGACGCGGGCGGCGAGAGAGCCGCGCGTCGCGGCGGGCGGGGCCGGGTTCTCGGCTGCGGTGAGCTGCGCGGTCACGAGAAGAAGGAGTGCGGCGGGAAGACGGCGGAGCATGGTTCGAGGTTAGGACGGCCCCCGCGGTCGGTCAAACAGGATCTCGTCGTACAGGGCGCGGGTCCTCTGGCCCATCACCTCCTTGGAGAACTCGGCTTCCGCGCGGGCGCGCCCGGCCTCGCCGAGCGAGCGCGCCCGCCCGGGGTCGGCGAAGAGGGTTCGCATCGCCGAGGCGAGCGCGGCGGAGCTCGCCGGCTCGACCGTGAGCCCCGTCTCGCCGTGCCGGCTGACGAACGGGACTCCCGAATCGAGCGACGTGTTGATGACGGGGCGCCTGGACGCCATCGCCTCGAGCTGCACGAGGCCGAACGCCTCGCTCCGCGCGACCGAGGGGAGGATGAAGACGTCGCACGCGGCGTAGTACGACGCGATCTCCTCGTCCGAGATGCGCCCGAGGAAGTGAACCCGGGAGGCGACGCCGCACGCGAGCGCGCGGCTCTCCAGGGCCTCGCGCAGCGGCCCGACGCCGATGATCAGGAGCTGCCCGTCCACCGCGCGCATCGCCTCGACGGCGTGCTCGAACCCCTTGTAGTAGATGAGGCGGCCCACGCCGAGCGCGACGGGTCCGCCGAAGCGGGCGCGGATCTTCGCGGCCGCCTCCGCAATCGCGGGGGTCACGTCGAAGCGGGCGAGGTCGATGCCGAGGGGGATCACCCGGCACTTCGACCGGAACTTCCGCAACGTCTCCGAGCTCTCGATGTAGTCGGGCGACGAGCAGATGATGGCGGAGGCCCGGCCGAGGACGGACTCCATGAACGGCGCGTAGAGCTTCAGCAGGCGGACCTGCTTGACGATGTCACTGTGGTACGTGACGACCACTTTGTGACGCACGGGTTTCCGGCTCAGCAGATAGCTCACGACCGCCATGGGGTGCGGGAAATGGATGTGGATCAGGTCGTACCGCCGGTGCGACAGGACCCACGGCATCGTCGGGCAGAGGGAGGTCGAGGCGACGTGGCCGACCTCGAGGCAGCGCGTGACGGGGAGGCCGTCGACCGCCTCCCGGGTCGTCCGGGGCTTCGTGTGGCTGACCACGATCTCGAGGTCGCAGCTCCCCCGGAGCTGCCCGCACAGGAGGCCCAGGTGATTTTCCATCCCCCCCATCACGGGGAAGTAGTACTTGCCGACCTGGAGAACCTTCATCGCGGGATCCTGGCGGATCGGGGAGCGAGCCGGGAATGGAGGGATGGATGGCGCCACAAGGCGCGCCACTATAGCCCCGACGCCCGGGGGACTCCAGAGGCTCCGGGCCCGGTTGACGGGCCGCGCGCCACCGCGTTAGGCTCCGGAGCCATCCCGCCTCGAGGACCTTGCCGCCGCAGGAAACGGAGGACCGCGCATGAAGACGCTTGCGAGGGGCGCTGCATTCGGCGCCGTCCTTCTCGTCGCGACGACGGGAGCGTTCGTCGCGGGCCGCGCCGCCGCCGCGCGCCCGGGCCCGTCCCCGGCTCCGGACCACCCCGCGGCGGCCGCCCCCGCTTCCCCCGGGCCGGATCTCCCGCCGTCGGAGCCGGAGCCCGCCCTGAGCCTTCCGGATTTTCGCGGCGTCGCGAAGAAAGTCGTCCCGGCGGTCGTGACGGTGCGGAGCCAGAAGACGGTGCGCGTCGACCCGCGATCCTCTCCGGGCGGCGACGAGTTCTTCGAGCAGTTCTTCGGCGGAAGGCAGCGCGCCCCCCGTGAGGAGCGTTACGTCCAGCGCGGCCTCGGCTCGGGGGTCGTCGTGAGCGGGGACGGTTACATCATCACGAACAACCACGTCGTCGAGGGCGTCGACAAGGTCGAGGTGGTCCTCGCGGACGGCCGGACCGTGGGGGCGAGGGTCCTCGGGACCGATCCTCCCACCGACATCGCGGTGATCAAGATCGATGGGTCGTCGCTCCTCACGGTGCCCTTCGGCGACTCGGATCGCCTCGAGGTCGGCGAATGGGTGCTCGCGGTCGGGAACCCCTTCAGCGAGAGGCTCGGCCACACCGTGACCGCGGGGATCGTCAGCGCGAAGGGGAGATCGAACCTCCGCCTCGCCGATTACGAGGACTTCATCCAGACCGACGCCGCGATCAATCCCGGCAACAGCGGCGGCGCGCTCGTCAACACGCGCGGCCAGCTCGTCGGGATCAACTCGGCGATCGTGACGGGCTCCGGCGGGAGCCAGGGGATCGGCTTCGCCATCCCGATCAACATGGCCCGCAACGTCATGGATCAGCTCATCAAGAACGGGAAGGTCGTGCGCGGCTGGGTCGGCATGACGATCCAGGATCTCACCCCGGAGCTCGCCGAAGGGCTGGGGCTCCCGGGGAAAGAGGGTGCGCTCGTCTCCGCGGTGCAGCCGGGCGCGCCGGCGGCGGAGGCCGGGCTGAAGCGGGGCGACGCGATCACGGCCGTGGACGCCCAGGGGGTCAAGAACAACTCGGATCTCCGGAACCGGGTCGCGGCGACGGCGCCGGGGACGAAGGTTCGGCTCGGCGCCTATCGCGACGGGGAGGCGCGCACCTTCACCGTCACCCTCGGTGAGCTTCCGGCGCCGGGAGGGAAGGCGCCCGCCGGCGGACACCCCCCCGACGAGCCGGCGCTCGGCTTCACGGTGCGCTCCCTCAGCCGGGAGATCGCGGAGCAGCTCGGCCTGGAGGGGGAGAGCGGCGTGATCGTGTCGGAGGTCGAGAGCGGAGGCCCGGCCGAAGAGGCGGGGCTCCAGGAAGGGGATCTCATCAAGGAGATCAACCGGCGCGCCATCTCGGGGTTGAACGACTACCGGAGCGCTCTCGCGGGGGCGAAGCGCGGCCACCCCGTTCTCCTGCTGATCCGGCGCGGCGACGCGACGACCTACGTCTCCATCAAGCCCTGAGCCCTCAGGCTCAACCGCCGGAGGCGGGCGGAAACTCCGCGGCGGCCGCCCCGCCCGTGCGCATGAACTCGGCGATCTTCAGCGATAGCGCCTCGTAGTCGCCGCCGAAGTGGTGCCCTCCGGCGAGGGTCACGTTCCGCACCCGCGCCGTCGGGTGCTCGGGACACCCCGACTCGCTCTGCTCAGCCCCCGTGAGGCACAGGACGGGGATCCCGTCCGTGGCGCCGATCGCCTCGGCCACGGGGTGGCGCGTGGGAGCCTCCGAGGTTCGGATCCAGTCGAGCGGGCTCACCTCGAAGCTCGCGAACGGCCCCGGTGCGAGGAGCACGAGACCCGAGATCCTCGACAGCGACCCGGTCTCTCCCCTGGGGCGGCGTGAGACGGCCACCGGCATGATCTCGGCGCCGAACGAATACCCGCCCGCGAAGACGCGGATCTCCGGGGGGAGCGCGTCGATGACGCGGGCCAGATCCGCCTGGAACGCTTCCGGGGTCCGCTCCGACCAGAAATACCGAAGCGTGTTCCATCCCACGACGCCGATCCCGCGCGAGGCGAGGCTCGTCGCGACGCGCTGATCGATGTCCGCCCAGCCACCGTCGCCCGAGACGAAGATGAGAGCCTCGGCCGGCTCCGCGCCGCCCGTCGGCCACTGCACCTCGAGCGGCAGATCGAGCGCGTCCAGGCGGCTCTGGATGTCGGCGGGGGAGTGATTGACGACGACGTGGCGCGCCGACTCCGGCAGGGGATCCCAGGGGGACGAGGGGTCGAGCATCTCGTCGACCGAGGCGTCGAACGACGACCCCCAGTTCCGCGGCACCGAGAAGCCGTGCCCCACCTTCGGGAGATCGACGCGCTTCGCGGCGGGGATCCTGGCCGCGAACGCGCCGACCGCGTTCGGGTCGCAGACCTGATCCACCAGCCCCTGCAGCGCGATCCACCGCGGCGCGCCGTTGAGCCGCGCCGCGATCTCGGGATCCGGCGGTAGAACGCTCAGGTGCTTCCTGGGGACGAACTCGGGTTTCCAACCCGTGTGGCCGCAGACCGGGCGGGCGACGTCGACGTCGTCGCAGAAGCCGAGGCTGATCGCGCCGGAGAAGGTCTCGGCCGGCGCCTGCGCGAGGGCGGCGTACGCGACGGTCGCCCCGGACGAGTAGCCGACGAGGAGCGGCTTCAGGTAGCGGGGCAGCCGGTACGTCTTCTCCACCGTCTGGGCGATCGACTCGAGCTCGCCGGCCGGAAACCAGCAGTGATCCGGATCCTTTTCGATGGCCTTCTGCCAGACGGGCATCGAAAGCCCGACCACGAGCGCCCGGGACGCGGAGCGGCGCGCCATGTCGACGACGCCGAGATTCCACCCGCCGTCGCCGGAGATGAAGAGGATGACGCCGCGCGTTCTCGTCAGCGGCTCGGGCCGGTAGATGGTCGTCTTTCCGAAGATCGGAAGCGTCATGGACTCCTCGACGAACCCCGCGGCCGCGTTGGCCTGAGCCTGCTTGGAGCCGGCCTTCGCCGCCTCTTCCGTGGTCGAGTGGGAGGCCGGGACGGCCTTCGTTGATTTCGTCGCCGCCGCCGGCTGGGCGCTCGTTGCCACGAGCACCGCCAGGGCGGCCCAGGTCGTCTTCATTCGCTGTCACCTCGGGGAAAGAGAAGCGCTCGCCAGCCCCCTGCGATGAGGACCGCGGTGCTGGTCGTGGCGAGCGGCCAGTCCCACGGGCGGGGGTAGGCCATGTAGCGGGGCTCCCACACCGGATCGAATTTTTCCTTGTAGCGCCTCAGCCCCTGGTAGTTGTACCAGTGCTCTCCGTGGCGGAAGAAGAAATGGGCCAGCCTCTCGAACGGCCGGGCCCACCGCTCCTCGCCCACGGCGGCGAGAGGCGCCATCCCGAGGTTGAAGCGGGAGTAGCCGCGCTCCTTGCCGAGGAGGATGAGCCGGATGAAAAGGTAGTCCATCACGTTGGGCAGCGCGTCGGCGCCCGCCTCCTCCTGGGCGCGGTAGCGCATCAGGTCCACGGAGATCTCTCCCCCTGCGGGACCCTCGAGGATGTTCGCGAACGCCTCGATCCGGCCCGCGGCGTTCCGGACGACCGCGCACGGGAACCGGCGGAGGTACTGCGCGTCGAACCGCCCGACCGAGAACCGCTTCTCGACGATGTGCTTGTGCGCGAGCCAGTCGTCGGAGACCTCGCGCAGCTCGGGCATCACCTTCAGCAGCGCCTCTCCCTCGAGGATCTCGAACCGCGCCCCCGCCCTCTCGGCGCCGTTGACGGCGCTGCGCCACGTCTTCGCCTTGTTTCCTTTCAGATCGAACCGGTGAAGGTCGACGATCGCCTCCTCGCCGAGCTTGAAGAAGCTGAAGCCGAAGTCGTGGGCCACGGGAAGGAACGCGGCGGATATCTGATAGAGGATCGCGTCGCGATCGGAGGCCGACGCGTGATCCAGGAACGCGGAGAGGATCTCGCGCTCCTTCCCCGGCGGGCAGACGGGGTCGGAGTAGCCGACGACGAACTTCCCCGAGGTGCGGTAGGCGATGAATCCCTCCCCCTCGCCGCCGTCGCCTCCCGCCGCCGGCGCGGAGAAGATCGCCTTGTCCCCCCCGGCGACCATCAGGGGGTTGGTGCCGCGCCCGTAGCTCCTCGCGCGGCGCAGCGCCTCGTCGATCTCCGGATCGGCCGGCATCCGATCGTGCGGGCGCGCCCTCAGCGTGAAGTGAAGCGTGACGATCGCCGCGATCGAGGAGAGGACGAAGAGCCCCTTGAGGAACCGGTGCTCGTAGGGGAGGTACTCGAGGCGCCGGAGCGGCGGCGCCGAGTTCGGCAGGTCGGAGAGCGAGCCGTACCCGATCGCGCCGAAGAAGACGACGGCGAAGAGGCCCACCGAGACGATGAACTCCACCGGCGGGCGCAGCCGTCCCGTCTTCACGAACGACTGCTGGAAGATGAGCAGGAAGGCGGCGGCGGAGAGCGAGAAGAGCGCCTCCTCGAAGTCCAGCCCTTTCAGGAACGTCGTGAAGCTTCCGGCGAGGAAGAGCGCCAGCGCGAGCTTGTGGCTGGATCGGTAGCCGCGGGCCAGGCCGCGCGAGATCACGAGGAGCAGGAATCCGAGGACGATCGACAGGCCGTACGAGATGTCGATGAGTGCGAGCGGGACGCTCTTGGTGAGGAGGTGCGCGCGGGCGGCCAGCGCCGGGGTGGCCGCGCTGGCCAGGAGCACCGCCCCGCAGAGAAACGTGTACGAGGCCATGGCGGTCCGGATGAAGGCCCCGGTGCGCTTGCCGGTCCGCACGAGGCGCCCGACGAGGACGAGCGTCGCGATGGCCCACGGGATGACGTAGAAGAGGACGCGGTAGAGGATCAGCGCCGCGACGACGTGATCCCGCGACCCGCTCGCCGCGGTCAGGGAGACGGTCCAGTACAAGTCGGCCGAGCCGAGGCCGCCGGGGATGAACGTCACAAGGCCGATGAGCTGCCCGAGGAAGAAGGCCGAGAGCGATTCCTTCACGTCCACGTCGCGGAGCATCCCCGTCATCGTCAGGTGAAAGACGAGCCACGCGAGGAGCCAGTCGACGGCGGCGACGATCGTCATCGCGAGGGGGCTTCCGTCCCATCGGCGGATGGCCTCGGGGACGATCTTGATCTTCCTCGCCCCGGCGAGCGCCCCAGCGGCGAGCCCGAGCGCGGGGACCGCGAGGGCCGCGCGGGCGATGGGCGTGTCGTATGCGGAGGGGAGGGGGACGCTGACCGCGGCGGAGAGGGCCAGGAGCACCAGGGAAAAGCTCAGGAGGATGATCGCCAGCGCCGACCGCGCGCGGGCGCCGTCGACGTTCATCGGCCGGTAGAGCCAGAGACGCAGGGCGGGGCCGGCGAGGGGGCCGACCGTCAGGAAATTGCTCCAGGCGAAGCTCACGACCCCGACGCTCCATCGGGCCGCGAGCTTCGGCGCGAAGCGCCGCGGGCCCAGGGCGACGACGTCGTAGAGACCGCACAGGGCGAGGTTGATCGCGGTCACCCCGAGGATGACGACGAGCAGGTTCGGGTCGGTGTCGCGGACGAGGGAACGGACGGTCGCGAGATCGATGTCCCGCAGCTCCTGCCAGCCGAGCCACGAGAGGCCGCCGAGGATGACCCACGGCCAGAACGGGGCCAGGCGGGTGAGGAAGGCCGCGAGAAAGAAACGCTGCGACCCCGTCCCGTCGGACGCGGGCTCCCCGGGATCTGCCGCGTCCCGGATCTCCGGGCGCTCCTCGATGGCGGGACCGCTCATCTCTCCTTCGCCGCTCCCGCCGCCGCGCCCCTCTGCGCGCGAATCCAGTCGAGGGCGCCGAGAATCTCGGCGTGAAGCGCGTCCTCCTTCCCGGAGAAGTGGTGGTCCGCGCCCGGAACGATGACGATTCTCTTGGGCTCGCCGGCGCCGGCGACGAGGCTCGGCGCGGCGGAATCGGTGTCCTTCTCGCCGTGCAGGAAGAGGACGGGGACGCCGCGGGCGGTCGCGAGCGCGTCGGCCACCGAAAAGATGTGCTCCTTCGGCTCGAACCCCATGATCTCGAGGATGCGGAACTGGAGGCTCCCGGTCGCGTCCGGACCCATGAGAATCATGCCGAGGACCCGGTCGTTCCATCCCCCGGCCCCGGCGACCCAGGGGGCGAGATCGGCGCCAAACGAAAAGCCGGCGAGGACGACCGGGGCTCCGGGCCTTCGCCCCGCCGCGGCGGCGAGGGTGTCCACGTACGCGCGGACGTCCGCCGCGAGCGCCTGGCGATCGTCCTGCGCCTCCCAGAAGTACTTCATCGCGTCGATGCCGCCGACCCAGTAGCCGGCGTCGCTCAGGAATCCGGCCACGAGCACGTCGAACTTGCGCCACCCCCCCTCGCCCGAGACGAGGAGGACGAGCGGTTTGTCGTCCGCCGGGACGGGAGCGGTCGTGGCCGCCGTCTCGACGCGCGGGGCGTAGACGAGGAGATTGAACTCTCCGCGGCTCGTCCTGACGACGGCGTTCGCGGGGGTTCGGCCGGCGGCGCCGGCGAGGGGGAGGCCGAGCGTCAGGGTGAGGGCTGCGGAGACGAAACGCGCCGCCGTCGCGCGATGAGGCGCATGACGAGGAGGACGAGGACTCCGGCAATCAAGGCGGTCAGCAGCCATATCTCCACTCTCTTCACCTCGCCGACCAGGGCGGAGGCGCTCTCGCTCAGGGCGAATCCGGCCCCGGCGAGGAGGGTTGACCAGAGGAGGCATCCGAACACGTCCAGCAGGAAGAACCGCGTGAAGGATAGCCCGAGCACACCCCAGAAGAACATCGTCGGCAGCCTCGTCCCGTACACGAAGCGGGAGAGGATGATCTGTCTCGGCCCGAGCCTCTCGGCGACCGCGCGGACCGTCGGCTCCGCCCGGGCGTAGAGCCTCGTCCCGCGGACCCACCCGGACCGCCACCGACCCAGGCCGAACCAGAAGGTGTCCGTGATCAGCAGGCCCAGTGCGGCGATGAGGACCGTCGCCGGAAGCGTCGTGAATCCCATGCGGGCCACGAACCCCGCGAGGACGAGCGACACGTCCCCCTCGACGATCGCCGCGGCGAAGACGGCGATGAGACCCCAGTTGGTGAGGAACTGTTCCAGTGATGGCTCCCTGGCCGGGCGGGCGCCCGACACCGTAGAATAGCCGCGAACCCGCGGAGGTGCGACTTGATATCGGGATCCCATCGGCTGGCCCTGTCCGTCGCCGCCCTCGCGCTCGCCGCGGCGACGGCCGATCCCTCCTCGTTCCGTCCGGCTCCGGAGTTCCCGACATCCAGCCCGGAGGCGTGGATCAACGCGTCGCCCCTGCGGATGTCGGACCTCAGGGGAAAGGTCGTCCTTCTCGACGTCTGGACCTTCGGGTGAATCAACTGCGTGAGATCGCTGCCGTGGGTGGCGTCGCTTGACCGGCGGTTCCGAGATCGCGGGCTGACGATCGTCGGCGTGCACGCGCCCGAGTTCGCTCGGGAAAGGGTCCCGGCCAACGTCCGCGCCGAGGTGAAGCGGCTCGGCGTCTCCTACCCGGTCGTTCTCGACAACGACTTCAGGATGTGGGACGCGCTCCGCAACGAGGTCTGGCCGTCCATCTATCTCGTGGACCGGCTGGGGCGGCTGCGCCTCCGGCACGCGGGCGAGACCCGGGAGGGGAGCGACGAGGCGCTCGCGTTCGAAAAGGCCCTGGCGTCCCTCCTCGCCGAGTAGTCCGGCAGGCCCCCGATTCCGCTTGACCCCGCCTCGGCGCGCCGGTAGAATCAATCAATCGTTCGATTGAGGAGGCTGCATGGCGGCCCGGGCTCTTGCGACCAGGACGGTGCGGACCGCCGCGACGACGGCGCCCCGGAAGGTCCTCCTGCGCTCGACGCGGGACCTGATGCTCGAGAGGGGCTCCGACAACGTGTCGATCCGCGACATCGCGGCGCGCGCCGGCGTGAACCTCAGCCAGATCTACTACTACTTCGGGTCGAAGGAGGCGCTCAAGGCGGCCGTCCTGTTCGACGTCATCTCGGAGTTCGATCCGACGATTGCGGCGCGGGCCGAAGGCGTCGCGGCCGGCGCGGAGCCCGTCGCGCTCGAGGCGCTGATCGACGCGGCGCACGCGAGGCTCGCCGCGTTCGACGTGATGCCGCGACTGATGCTCCGCGAGCTGTCGCGCGACGGCCCGCGGCTTCGGGACATCTCGGGGCGTCTCCTCCTTCCGCGCCTTCGGAGGCTCGAGGCTCTGCTGAGGCGCGGCCAGCGCTCCGGGACCGTCCGGCGCGGCCCGCCCCGGATCCAGGCGGCTCTCTGCTCCTCGCTCTTCCTCTACTGGCATCTGTTCCGACCCGTCCTGCGGGCCTACGGGGTCGACGTGCTCAATCCGGCGACGCGGCGCGCCGTCGTCGGCGAGACCCGGCGGCTTCTGCGCGACGGGCTCTACCGCGCGCCGCGCCGCGCCTCGAAGCGCAAGGGGGATCGATGAAGCGAACGCTCCTCTTCCTGTTCATCCTGTCGTGGGCCGCCGGCCCGTCTCCGGGCGCGGAGGTGTCCGCCCTCAAGGAGGGGCCCTACGCGGGGACCGTCGAGATGAAGGAGACGCGGCTCGCGCCCATGGAGACCGAGAGGCTCGTGGCGCGCCGGGCGGCCGAGGGGATGCGCGTCCACGCCGGCGACGACGTCGCGCGGCTCGACACCTCGCTCCTCGAGGCCGAGGCGAGACGGCTCGAGGCGGAGGTGGGCTCGCGCGGCGCGAAGGTGCGGGAGATGGCCGCCGGGTCCAGAACGGAGGACGTCCGAGAGGCGCGGGCACGGAAAGAGTCCGCCGACACGGCCCTCGCTCTCGCGAGAATGGAGAGGGCGCGAGCGGAAAAGCTCCTCGCGGCGGGCGCGGGGAGCCAGGCCGCTGTGGATCGGGCGCGCGCCTCGGAGGAGACGTCGGTCCACGACGCGGAGCGCGCGTCGGCGGCCCTTTCGCTTCTCGAGGCCGGTGAGCGCCGCGAGCAGCGCGACGCCGCCCGCGGCGAGCTCGACGCGGCGACGCGCGCTCTCGAGATCGTGCGCCAGCGCATCGATCGCATGACGCTCCGGGCTCCGGCCGACGCGGTGGTCCTCGACACCTACTACGAGGTGGGCGAGGTCGTGCCCGCGGGGCGCCCGATCGTCAAGCTCGGCGACGCGTCGTCGCCATACGTCGACATCTACGTCGCCCCGGAGGATCTCTCCGCCCTGCGCATCGGGTCGAAGCTGCCGGCGAAGGTCGACGGCTTCGGCGATCGCGCGTTCCAGGGAACGGTCACCGAGATGGGGGCCGAGGCGGAGTTCACGCCGAGGGCCATCCTCACCCCGCGGGAGCGGGCGCGGCTCGTCTTCCGCGTTCGCGTCACGATCGATCCGGCGGGGACCGAGCTGCACCCGGGCGTCACGGCCGAGGTGGCCGGCCCATGATCGACGGGTCCGGCGATCACGACGTCGTCATCGAGGCGCGCGGTCTCGCGCGCAGCTTCGGCCACGTGCAGGCGGTGCGCGGGATCGATCTGACGGTGCGGCGCGGGCAGATCTTCGGATTCCTCGGGCCCAACGGCTCGGGGAAGTCGACGACGATCCGCATGCTCTGCGGCATCCTCTCTCCCACCGCGGGCTCGGCGACCGTGCTCGGGGTTGACGTGACGCGCGAGCCCGAGAAGGTGAAGGCGCGGATCGGCTACATGACGCAGCGGTTCTCCCTCTACGAGGACCTCACCGTCGAGGAAAACCTGGCGTTCTTCGCCGGCGTGTACGGCGTCCCCGGGGGCCGGTCGAAGGGACGGATCGAGGAGATCGTCGCCGCGACCTCGCTCGCGTGGAAGCGGCGAGAGCTGGCCGGCTCGCTTTCCGGCGGATGGAAACAGCGCCTCGCGCTCGCGGCGGCGCTCCTGCACGCTCCGCCGCTGATGATCCTCGACGAGCCGACGGCGGGAGTCGATCCGCTCTCGCGCCGCCAGTTCTGGGATCTCGTCGCGGACCTCGCCCTCGGCGGGACGACCTTTCTCGTGTCGACGCATTACATGGACGAGGCCGAGCGCTGCCACGAGATCGCGATCATGGTCTACGGGCGGATCATCGCGCGCGGATCGCCGGCGGAGCTCGTCGGCGTCAAGGACATCGCGGTCTACAACCTCGAGACGCGCGCTCCGCGCGAGGCGATGATCCTGCTGCGCGGGCTTCCGGGGGTGCATCAGGTGGCTCCGTTCGGCCCGGTCCTGCGGGTCGTGGCCGCGCGCGAGGGGCCGGCCCGCGAGCGCATCGCGTCGGCGCTTCAAGCGGCGGGGATCCCCGTGACGCGCCTCGACGCCGACGCCCCGTCGCTGGAGGACGTCTTCATCCACCACAGCGCCGACGAGCTTCGCAGGGAGATGACGGGATGAGCCTCACGCGCCTCCTCCACGTCAGCCGGAAGGAGTTCATTCAGCTCCGTCGCGATCGGGTCACGCTCGCGCTCATCATCGGGATCCCGATCGTCCAGATCCTCCTCTTCGGATACGCGATCGACACCGACGTGCGGCACCTCCCGACCGCCATCGCGGACGCCTCCGGCACGCGCGAGTCGAGGGACCTCGTCGCGCGCTTCCGCAACACCACCTACTTCGATCCGATCGCCACCGCCCCCGACGAGTCGGTCGCGCGCTCGATGCTGCTGCGCGAGGAGGTGGGCGTGGCGATCGTCATCCCGCACGACTACGCGCGGCGGGTCCACCGCGAGGAGCCGGCGGAGGTCCAGGTCCTCCTCGACGCGTCCGATCCCATGTCGGTCTCGGCGGCCATGGACGCCGCCTCCGCCGTGGCGCTCGACCAGTCGCTCCGCCTCTCCGGGGAGGCGCCCCGGGTGACCCTCGCGCGCCGCGCCTGGTACAACCCCGACCTCGAGTCGTCGCGGTACATCGTGCCCGGTCTCCTCGCGGTGATCCTCACGCTGACGCTCGTGCTGATGACGGTGCTCTCCGTGACGCGCGAGCAGGAGCGCGGCACGATGGAGATGATCATCACGACCCCCGTCGGCAAGGTCGAGTTCCTTTTCGGAAAGCTTCTCCCATATCTCGGGATCGCCTACTTCGAGCTGACCATCGTCCTGGCGATCGCCAGGTTCGTCTTCGCCGTCCCCATCCACGGCAGCGTCGCCGCCCTGTATCTGTTCTCGTCGGTGTTCATCGTGGCCAACCTGGCCACGGGGCTCCTCCTCTCGACGCTCGCGAAGAACCAGCTCCAGGCGATGCAGATGGCGTTCTTCTTCTTCCTGCCGACGGTCCTCCTGTCGGGGTTCATGTTCCCGCTGTCGGCCATGCCGCGGCCGATCCAGCTCGTCTCCCGCGTCATCCCGGCGACCCACTACCTGAGGATGGTCCGGGCCATGCTCCTGAAGGGGCTGCCCGCCGAGGCGGTGGTGCCGCGGCTGTGGCCGCAGCTCGCGTTCCTCGTCGTCGTCCTCGCTCTCGCGGTCGCGAGATTCAGAAAGAGGCTGGCATGAGAGGGCTCACGATCCTCGCCGTCACGGTTCTTCTCGCCGCAGGCTTCGCGCCGGCGCCGCGCGCGGACGACGCGCTCACGTACGCCGAGGCGCTCGATCGCGCCGTGCGCGTCGACGAGCGGCTGGGCCTCAGCGACGCCGGGCGCGCGGGCCTGGAAGCCCGTCGGCGCGCCGAGGGGGCGCGGACGCGGCCGGCCCTCGATCTGGCGACGGAGGTCCTGACGAACAACACGGCTCTCGACGTCCAGATCGGAGGCCCCACGGGGCGCCCGCGCACGCTCCAGGACACGATCCAGGGGGACGCCCGCCTCGAGGCGCGCTGGGACTTCTACCAGCCCTCGCACGCGCGGGAGCAGGAGGCGCTCTCCCGCGACATCGACGCCTCCCGATCGGATCGGGCGACGGTCGAGGCGGAGGTGCGCTACGAGACGGCGACCGCCTACCTCGACGCGCTCCAGGCGACGGCGGCCCTCTCGGTCGCCGCCGCCGATCTGGACCGGGCGGCGGCCCAGGCGCGCCTCGGCCGCGAGCGGCTCGCGGCGGGGGAGGGAAGCGCGCTCGGAGTCCGGCAGCTCGATCTCGCCGTCCAGGCGGCGACGCGCTCCCGGGACGCGGCTGTCGCGAGCGAGGACCTCGCACGGGAGCGGCTTCGCCATCTCCTCCAGCTCGCCCGGGTGCCCGTCCTTCCGCCGGCCCCCGATGCGGGCCTTCCGGGTCCGCCCGGAGAACTGGATCCCGACGCGCTCGTCGCCACGGCCCTCGGCGCGCGCACCGAGGTCGGCGCCGCGCGCGGCCGGGCCGCCGCGTCGCGGGAGCGGGTCGTCGCGTCCGCGGCCTCCCGCCGCCCCGACGCGGGCGTCTCGGGGGCGGTCATCGCATCGACCGTCGAGGGGTTCGACGGCAAGAAGGTCGATACGCGCCTGCAGGCGGGGCTCCGCTGGACCTTCTTCGATTCCGGTGAACGGACCGCGGTCATCGAGCGCCGGACCGAGGAGCAGCGCGCGGCGGATCTGACCCTCGCCGCGCTCGGCCGGAGGGTCGAGACCGAGGTGCGCCAGGCCGTGACCGGCCTGCGCATCGCCGCCCTCGACGAGTCGCGCACCGCAACGGTCCGCGAGCAGGCCCAGGCCGCCCTCGACCAGGCGGAGGCCCTGTACGGCGCCGGGTCGGCGACCGAGACGGAGCTCGCCGAGCGGCGCGCGGACCTCGCGGCCGCCGCGGGACGTGAGGAGGCGGCGAGGGTGGCGCGCGTGCGCGCGCTGGTCGCGCTCCGGTTCGCCGTTGGGACTTCGAACGTGTCGGCCCCCTGATCCGCGACTTATTTCGGGCGCGGGGCAACCCGGGGCTCCCGGTGCCCGTAGGAGCCCCTGTTTTTCATCGGAGGGAGGTGTCCATGGGCTTCAGACTCGCAACCGCGGCGGTCGTCGCCGCCGCATCGCTCACCCTGGCCGGCGCCGAGACCACGCGAACGCTGAAGATCGAGCTCCCCGCCGACGTCCACGGCGCCTTCGCCGTCGAGAACCTCGCGGGGGTGATGAGGGTCACCGTCGGATCGTCGGATCGGGTCGTGGCCACGGCCACGGTGCACGCCGAGGACGCCGCCGCGGCCGCAGGCGTCCAGTTCCTGCAGGTGACGGGGGACGACGGGACGCCGACCCTTCGCGTGCGCTACCCCCTCTCGGACTACGACACGATCCGCTACCCCGGCCATCGCTCGGACGACGGCATGTCGTTCCTCGCCGGCCTCTTCGGCGGGTCGAACACCACGACGAAGTACGACGGTCACAAGGCGAAGGTGAGCTCCAGCTCCGGGACGCTCCTGTACGCCGACGTGGAGATCCAGATCCCGAAGCGCGCGGTCGAGGCGACCTTTCGAAACCTGGTCGGCAAGCTCGAGGGGACCGGGGCGGAGGGGAAGATCCTGTTCGACACCTCGAGCGGCGACATCGTGCTCGAGAGGGTGCGCGGCTCGATCCGGGCGGACACGGGCTCGGGGGACGTGAAGGTGTCGGACGTGGGCGGTGATCTGAAATGCGACACCGGCAGCGGCGACTGCACGATCTCCGCCTTCGACGGCGGCTCTCTCTCGTGCGACGTCGGCTCCGGCGACATCACGATCCGCGGCGCGAAGGCCGACCGCATCGCCACCGATTCCGGCTCCGGCGACGTTCAGGTGGAGGACGCCGACGTCTCCGAGGTGGTCGCCGACAGCGGCTCCGGAAACATCCACCTCCAGGCGCGCGGCGCGCGCCTCGCGCGCGTGAAGGCCGACACCGGCAGCGGCGACGTGAGGCTCGAGCTCGATCCCGACTCGGGCTTCGAGGTCCGCGCCGACCAGGGGAGCGGCGACATCCAGAGCCGCTTCCGCGACGCGGAGCCCATCCTCAAGGATCGGACGGTCGTGGGCTACCGGCGCGGGGACGGCCGCATCCGCATCAGCGTGGAGACCGGCAGCGGCGATCTCGTCGTCGAGCCGTCTCGCTAGGGAAAATTCTTCGAGGGGCTCTCCGCTTTCCCCCCTCCTCCCCCCGGCGGAGAGCCCCGACCCACCCGCAGGTCAACGCCCGCCGGCCGCGGCCGTCGCCCTCAGCACCACGAGAGTCTGGTCGTCGTTGCGCTCCAGTCCCTCGGACCACGCGTCCACCGCCGAGAAGAGGCCGTCCCGAATCTGCTCGGCGCTGCGATGCCGGTTGGCGACGGCGAGGGTGGCGATGCGATCCTCTCCGAACTCGTCCCCCGCCGCGTTCGTTGCCTCGCTGATGCCGTCCGAGAAGACGACGACGATCGCGCCGCGGCTGAGCACCGCGCCCGCCTCCTCGTAGGAGGCTCCCTCGAACGCGCCGACGATCGTCCCCCCCCGCGATAGCCGCGTCACCGATCCGTCCTCCTGCACGAGAATCGCCGCGTTGTGTCCGGCGTTCGTGTACCGCAGGGCCCGCGACCCCTCGTCGTAGAGGGCCAGGAAGAGAGTGGCGTAGCGGTTGATGTCGGTGGCCCGGCACAGCTGCGCGTTCAGGCGCGACGCGAGGAGCGCCACCGCCCCCGCGCTCTGCGATCCGGGCGGGGCGCCGGCGGCGACGACGGGCCGCGCCGGGATCTCGGAGAGCATTCCGGCCTGCGCCCTCAGGGACGCCTGGAGGTTGGACATCAGGAGGGAGGCGGAGATCCCCTTGCCCGAGACGTCGGCGAGGGCGATGGCGATCAGCCCCGGGGCCACCGTGATGTAGTCGAAGTAGTCGCCCGCGACGCCGCGGGCGGCCCGGCACTCTCCGGTGATCTCCGCCGACGACAGCGCGGGGAGCGCTCGGGGGAAGAGCTTCGACTGGACCTCCGCCGCGATCTCCACCTCGCGCTCGAGCCTCTCGCGCACCACGCGCTCGTCGAGCAGCTCGCCGATGTGCCCCGCCATGTCGTTGAATGCGTCGGCCAGCTCGCCGAGCTGATCGTGGGACGTCTTGCGCGCGCGGTGGGTGAAGTCTCCGCGGCGCACCGCGACGGTGGCGAGGTGGAGCTCGTGCACCGTGCCCGTCACCTCCCGCGTGATGAGCACCGCCGCGAGGAGCGCCATCAGCTCGAAGAGGAGGAAGACCAGCGCGACGGCGACGAGCGCGATCTTCCAGATGCGGCCGATCTCCGTCCCGCCGAGCACCTGGGAGGCCGCCTGCGACCACGACCAGGGGAAGAGGAAGGCGACGCGGTCCTCTCTCTTGCCGGTGCCCCAGTCGGTGGCGGGAACGATGACAGGGTAGGGGACATCGGGGAGCGGCTCGCCGAGCTGATCGATCGCGTTCGCCGGAATGTCCTGGCCGTCGATGCTGATGCGGGCGGCGGACTTCCTCGCGGCGGCGGGCGGGCGCTCCGGCTCGGGGATCTCGATGCTCGACTCCTCGACCTTGACGCGGGACCGGTCGAAGTACGGGTGCACCTCGACGCGCGAGGCATCTCTCAGGCGCGTGACGAGCGACCGGCTCATCGGCACCGACACGAGCACGGTCACGGCCCCGTGCGCGCCTCCCTGCGTCGCGATCGCCCGGATCGTCCCCGAGCCGAACCGGGTCGACTCGTCCACCGGCGGGACGAAGACCAGCCCCTCGAACGTTCCATTCGGGATCCAGGCGGGGAGGGGCGCCCCGTCGCCGTCGTCGCCGCCGAGGGGCCGTGCGTCCGCCTCGTCGGGTCGGGAGACCGCGCGCGCGCGCGACCCCGCGGCGCCGGCGCCGGCGATCCAGGCCTCGAGGCGCGCGCCGGGAAGGAGATCGCGAAGCGCCTCGCCTTCGCGCGCCACGACGCCGTCCACGCCGGCGTCCGCGGGATCGATGGACGCGAGCCGGGCGGCGATGCGCCGCGCGGAGGCGGCCGCCTGCGTCTCGAGGGACCGGAGCTGCTGCCGCACGGCGGCGGCCATCCCCTCCGCGGAGGCGACGAACCCCGCGAGGATCCCGAGCGAAGCCATCAGGACGATCGGCGTGAGACCGACGAACAGATACGTGATGACCAGCCGGCGCCGCACCCGCCACAGCGTTTTCCGCCAGAGCCAGCGCACGCCCTTGGGGACGTAGTAGCCCGCGGCGAGAAGGCCGCTCAGGATTGTCAGGCCGTCGACGAACCCGCGGAGTCTCGAGGCCGGAGCGACCCCGAGCAGGGCGAGGGCCCCCTTCGCCGCGACGAGCAGGCAGAAGACGAGGGCCACCCTCGGCATGAGGCGTCGAAGCCTGGCGCGGAATCCTATCCCGCCGGGAAGCTGCGCGCGGTCCGTCACTCTCTCCTCCTCGAAGTCGGGGCGCTGATTCTAGATCGACCGCCTGGCCGGAGGTGAGGAACTGCGCGCAGAGCGCGAAGTGACGCACCCGCGCCGCCCCGACGCCCGGCCAACGTGCGATGGGGCAAGGGGTGGCCCTTCCCGCACCCCTGCGTCGCATGGCACCCCCCTTGCTGTTCCGTATGTCTGGATTTCATTCTCACGGGAGAACCGCAGTCAGGGGGGTCGGCATGGCCGCTCGATCGATGTCCACTCTCGACGGAAACGAGGCCGCCGCCTCCGTCGCCCACCGCGTCAGCGAGGTGATCGCGATCTACCCGATCACCCCGTCCTCGACCATGGGGGAGCTCGCCGACGAGTGGTCGGCGCACGGCCGCGCGAACGTCTGGGGGGCGGTCCCCGAGGTTATCGAGATGCAGTCGGAGGGAGGCGCGGCCGGCGCGGTTCACGGCGCGCTCCAGGCCGGCGCCCTGACGACGACCTTCACGGCGTCGCAGGGTCTCCTCCTGATGATCCCCAACATGTACAAGATCGCGGGGGAGCTGACCTCGTTCTGCATGCACGTGTCGGCCCGCACCCTCGCGACCCATGCCCTGTCGATCTTCGGCGACCACTCCGACGTGATGGCCTGCCGGCAGACTGGCTTCGCCTTCCTCGCCGCGGGCTCCGTGCAGGAGGCGCACGACTTCGCCTGCGTCGCGCACGCCGCGACCCTCGCCGCGCGCATCCCGTTCCTCCACTTCTTCGACGGTTTCCGGACCTCCCACGAGGTCGCGAAGATCGAGACGCTCACCGACGACGACCTGCGCTTCATGATCGACGAGGAGCGCGTCGCCGATCACCGCCGCAGGGCCCTCACGCCGGATCATCCCGTCCTCCGCGGCGCCGCCCAGAACCCGGACACCTTCTTCCAGGCGCGCGAGGCGTGCACGCCCTATTACGCCGCGTGCGGCGACGTGGTTCAGCGAACGATGGATCGGTTCGGCGCCCTGACGGGCCGGTGCTACCGCCTCTTCGATTACGTCGGGCACCCCGAGGCGGAGCGTGTGCTCGTGATGATGGGATCGGGGGCCGAGACGGCCCACGAGACGATCGAGTGGCTCGCCGCGCGCGGCGAGAAGGTGGGGCTGGTCAAGGTGCGCCTCTTCCGTCCCTTTTCGACGGCGGCCCTCGTCGCGGCGCTCCCCGTGACCACGCGCCGGATCGCCGTGCTCGATCGCACGAAAGAGCCCGGCGCCGTCGGCGATCCCCTGTTCCTCGACGTCGTCGCGGCCCTCCACGAGGCGTTCGCCGACGGGGCGACGCGCTTCACCTCCGAGCCGGCCGTGACGGGGGGCCGATACGGCCTCTCATCGAAGGAGTTCACGCCGGCGATGGCCAAGGCGATCTGCGACGATCTCGCGTCGGCCACGCCGAAACGGCGGTTCACGATCGGCATTCAGGACGACGTCTCGAACACGTCGCTCCCGTACGACCCGGAGTTCGACATCGAGCCGGCCGACGTCGTGCGAGCCGTCTTCTACGGCCTCGGCGCCGACGGCACCGTGGGGGCCAACAAGAACTCGATCAAGATCATCGGGGAGGAGACGCCGAACCACGCGCAGGGTTACTTCGTCTACGACTCCAAGAAGTCCGGGGCGGTGACGATCTCGCACCTGAGGTTCGGCCCGCGCCCGATCCGATCGTCCTACCTGATTCGCCGCGCCAGCTTCGTCGCGTGCCACCAGGAGGACTTCCTCTCGCGAATAGATCTCCTCGACGTCGCCGCGGACGGTGCGGTCGTGCTGATCAACTCCACGCGGGGTCCGGACGCGATCTGGGACACACTTCCCCGCGAGGCGCAGGAGAAGATTCTCGAGCGGAACCTGAAGCTCCACGTCATCGACGCCTCGGTCGTCGCCCGCGAGGCGGGGATGGGCGGCCGCATCAACACCATCATGCAGACCTGCTTCTTCGCCGTGTCGGGTGTGCTTCCGCGCGACGAGGCGATCGCGAAGATCAAGGACGCGATCCGGAAGAGCTACGCGAAGAAGGGGGAGGAGGTCGTCCGCAAGAACTTCGAGGCGGTCGACGCCACGCTCGCCCGCCTGCACGCCGTGGATCTCTCGGGCCGGCGCGCGGGCGCAGCCCCTCTTCCCCCGATCGTCTCTGCGGTCGCCCCCGACTTCGTGAAGCGCGTCACGGCGCTGATGATGGCGAACCAGGGCGACCTCCTGCCGGTGAGCGCCTTCCCGGTGGACGGCACGTGGCCCATGGGGACGTCGAAGTGGGAGAAGCGCGCCATCGCGCCACAGATTCCCGTCTGGGACGAGGCCGTCTGCATCCAGTGCAACAAGTGCGCTCTCATCTGCCCCCACGCGGCCATCCGGGCGAAGATCTATCCTTCCGAGCATCTCGCGAAGGCGCCGGCCGCGTTCAAGAGCACCGACTACCGCGCCCCCGAGGCCCACGGGCTCCGCTACTCGATCCAGGTCGCCCCCGACGACTGCACGGGGTGCACGCTCTGCGTGATGGTCTGCCCCGCGAAGGACAAGTCGAACCCGAAGCACAAGGCGATCGACATGGCGGCCCACGCGCCGCTGCGGGAGACGGAGCGCGCGAACGACACATTCTTCCTCGCGCTCCCCGAGGCCGACCGGGCCTCGCTCAAGCTCGACGTGAAGGGATCGCAGTTCCTCGAGCCCCTCTTCGAGTACTCCGGCGCGTGCGCGGGTTGCGGCGAGACCCCCTACATCAAGCTCCTCACGCAGCTCTTCGGGGATCGCGCTCTCATCGCGAACGCCACCGGCTGCTCGTCGATCTACGGCGGCAACCTCCCCACGACGCCGTACACCACGAACCGAGACGGGCGCGGGCCGGCGTGGGCGAACTCCCTCTTCGAGGACAACGCCGAGTTCGGCCTGGGATTCCGCCTCGCGCTCGACGGGCACGCGTCGCACGCGAAGGCTCTCCTGCGCTCCCTCGCCTCGAGGATCGGCGAGGATCTCGCCGCCGCGCTCGACACGGCGGAGATGGACGGGGAGGCTCAGATTGCGGAGCAGCGCGCGCGCGTCGTGGAGCTGCGGCGGCGCCTGGCCGCGATCTCCCTTCCGGCCGCGCGCCGGCTCGAGCTGCTCGCCGACTACCTCGTCCGCAAGACCGTGTGGATCGTCGGGGGGGACGGCTGGGCCTACGACATCGGGTTCGGCGGCCTGGACCATGTCCTGGCGTCGGGGCGGAACGTGAACATCCTCGTCCTCGACACCGAGGTCTACTCGAACACCGGCGGCCAGCAATCGAAGGCGACGCCCCTCGGCGCCGCGGCGAAATTCG
>JACPZX010000100.1 GCA_016195325.1 Acidobacteriota bacterium | reverse complement strand
TCTTCTCGGCGAGCTTGGCGACCGACACGAGCTTGTCGCCGCCCTCGACGGAGATGAGGCGCACGCCCTGGGTGGCGCGGCCCACGACGCTCGTCTGCTTGACGCGCATCCTCATGATCATCCCCTGCACGGTGATGAGCATGATCTGGTCGTCGTCCTTGACCGCTTTCACGCCGACGACGGTGCCGTTGCGGGGGGTGGTCCGGATGTCGATGATACCGTACCCCCCTCGCGTCTGCTTCCGGTACTTCGCGATCTCGGTGCGCTTCCCGTAGCCGTTTTCCGTGACGGTCATGATGTGCGTCGCGCCCGCGAGCGTGTCCATCTCGACGACGTAGTCCTTCTCGCGGAGCTTGATCCCGCGCACGCCGCGCGCCGCGCGCCCCATGTCGCGGACATCGTCCTCGTGGAATCGGATGATCTTCCCGCCGTGCGTCGCCAGGATGATGTCCTGCGTGCCGTCGCTGAGGCGCGCGCCGAGGAGGTCGTCGCCCGCGTCGATCGTCAGCGCGATGATGCCGCCGGTTCGGATGTTCTGGAAGTCGGTGAGCGGGGTCTTCTTGATGACCCCCTTGGCGGTCGCCATCACGACGTAGGTCTTCAGCTCGAACTCCTTGATCGCGACGAGGGCCATCACCTTCTCCTCGGCCGCGAGGTTCACGAAGTTCACGAGCGCCTTCCCCTTCGCCGAGGCGCCGACCTCGGGGAGCTCGAAGACCTTGACCCGGTGCACCTTTCCCTTGCTCGTGAAGATGAGAAGGCTCGCGTGCGTCGACGCGATGAAGAGGTGCTCGACGAAGTCCTCGTCGCGCGTCGTCATGCCGACGCGCCCCTTCCCGCCCCGCCGCTGCGTCCGGTAGATGTCGAGCGGGCTGCGCTTGATGTACCCGGTGTGGGACACGGTGACCACCATGTCCTCTTCCTTGATCATGTCCTCGAGGAGGATCTCGTCCACGAAGGGGACGATCTCGGTGCGCCGCTCGTTGGCGTACGTGGCCCTCACCTTGCGGAGCTCCTCGACGATGATCTCGCGGACCTTCTGCTCGCTGCCGAGGATTCCCATCAGGCGCGCGATCTCCCGGAGCGTGTCCTCGTACTCCTGGATGATCTTGTCGCGCTCGAGCCCGGTGAGGCGCTGGAGCCGCATCTCGAGGATCGCCTGCGCCTGGAGGTCGCTCAGCTTGAACTTGAAGCGAAGCTGCTCCTTGGCGGTCTGCGGGTCGCGCGCCGCGCGGATCGTCGCGATCACCTCGTCGAGGTGATCGAGCGCGATCTTGAGCCCTTCCAGGATGTGGGCGCGCTCCTCGGCCTTCCGGAGCTCGAAGGCGGTGCGCCTCAGGACGATTTCGCGCCGGTGCGCGACGAAGGCGTCGAGCATCTCGCGGAGCGTGAGAACCTTCGGCTGGCCGCCCACGATGGCCAGGAGAATGCAGCCGAAGGAGTCCTGGAGCTGTGTGTGCTTGTAGAGGAAATTGAGGATGGGCTGCGGCGCCTCGTCCTTCTTGAGCTCGAGGACCAGCCTCATCCCCTCGCGGCTCGACTCGTCCCGGATGTCGGCGATCCCCTCGACGCGCTTCGATCGGACGAGATCGGCGATCTGCTCGATGAGGCGGACCTTGTTCACCTGGTACGGGATCTCGGTGATGACGATGCGCAGGGCGCCCTTGCGCGTCGCCTCCTCGATCTCGGCGCGGCCGCGCATGCTGATGGCGCCGCGGCCGGTGGCGTACGCCTGGCGGATCCCCTCCGTGCCGTGGATGAACCCGGCCGTCGGAAAGTCGGGCCCCGGGAGGAGCTTCATGATGTCGCCGAGCTGGCTCTCGGGCTGCTCGATCGTCAGGATGAGCGCGTCGACGAGCTCGCCGAGATTGTGCGGGGGGATCTTCGTCGCCATCCCGACGGCGATGCCGTCGGAGCCGTTGGCCAGCAGGTTGGGGATCGCGCTCGGAAGGACGAGGGGCTCCTCGAGGGATCCGTCGTAGTTCGCGACCCAGTCGACGGTCTCCTTCTCGAGGTCCTTCAGCATCTCGCCCGCGAGGCGCGACATGCGGACCTCCGTGTAGCGCATGGCCGCCGGCGGGTCGCCGTCGATCGATCCGAAGTTCCCCTGGCCGTCGACGAGCGGGTGCCTGAGGGAGAAATCCTGCGCCATGCGCACGACGGCGTCGTACACCGACATCTCGCCGTGGGGGTGGTACTTGCCGATCACGTCGCCGACGATGCGAGCGGCCTTCTTGTACGGCTTCGCGTGATCGTTCCCCATGTCGTGCATCGCGTAGAGGACACGGCGGTGCACCGGCTTGAGGCCGTCGCGGACGTCGGGAAGCGCGCGCCCGATGATGACGGACATCGCGTAGTCGAGGTACGACTTCTTCATCTCGTCGTGGATCGAGACGGGCGTCGTGCGATCGGGGCGTTCGGTCTTTTCGTCCATGGTTGGCTGCGTGCTCGGGTTGCTTTGCGCTTCCGGTGGTTGGGGGTCCGTTCCCGGGCTAGATGTCCAGGTTCCTCACGTCGAGGGCGTACTTCTCGATGAACTCGCGACGGGGCTCGACCTGCTCGCCCATGAGGACGCTGAAGATGTCGTTGGCCGCCTCGGCGTCCTCGATGCGAACCTGGAGCGCGCGGCGCGTCTCGGGGTTCATGGTCGTCTCCCAGAGCTGCTCGGGGTTCATCTCGCCGAGGCCCTTGTACCTCTGGATCGTCACCCCCTCGCGCCCCGCCTCCATGATGTGGTCGAGCAGCGCCTCCTTGTCGGGGAGCGACGTCTCGTCGCCATTGTTCGCGAGCAGGAGGGGGCCTGAGTTCATGTCGCCCGTGTCGCGGTGCGCCTGGTAGAGCCGCCGGTACTCGACGGTCCCCACGAGTCCGTCCCACGAGATCTTCGCGTCGGCGTGGCCGAGCACCTTGGATGCGACCGAGAACGCGTAGAGCGAATGCTCTTCGTCGTGCGTGATCGGCGCCACCACGCGGCCCTTCTCGAGCAGCGCCGCGGTCAGCACCTCGACCTGCTCGCGGTCCGCGAAGAAGGAGCGCTGCCAGACCCCTTCCCTGAGCAGCGTGTCGAGGATCTCGACGTCATATCCCCGCTTCTTCATCACGGTCATCAGCCGGCGCATCTCGGTGAGCCGCTCGAGCGCGGCCATCAGCGCGGGCCCCTGGTAGACCTTCCCGGCGGGCGTCGTGAGCTTGCGCTCCTCCGTCACCTTTTCGAGGATGAAGTGCTCCATCTCGGCCTCGGTCGACAGGTAGATCTCGTTCTTCCCCTTCTTGACCTTGTACAGCGGCGGCTGCGCGATGTAGAGATGGCCGCGCTCGATCAGCTCCGGGAGCTGACGGAAGAAGAATGTGAGGAGCAGCGTCCGGATGTGCGCGCCGTCCACGTCGGCGTCGCTCATCAGGAAGATCTTGTGGTAGCGGAGGCGCGAGAGATCGTAGTCCTCGAGCCCGCGCACGCCGGTCCCCAGCGCGGTGATGAGGGTCCCCAGCTCCTCGTGATTGAGCATCTTGTCGAACCGGGCCTTCTCGACGTTGAGGATCTTTCCCTTGAGCGGCAGGATCGCCTGGATCCGCCGATCCCTCCCTTGCTTCGCCGACCCGCCGGCCGACTCTCCCTCGACCAGGAAGAGCTCGGAGTGGGCGGGGTCTCGCTCCTGGCAGTCGGCGAGCTTGCCGGGGAGAGAGGTCGCGTCGAGGACCCCCTTGCGCCGCGTTGCATCACGGGCCTTCCGCGCCGCCTCCCGGGCCCGCGCGGCCTCGGACGATTTCGCGACGATGCGGCGGGCGACAAGAGGCGTCTCCTCGAAAAAGACCGCGAGGCGATCGTTGACGATTCCCTCGACGAGCCCCTTCACCTCGGTGTTGCCGAGCTTCGTCTTCGTCTGCCCCTCGAACTGCGGGTTCGGAAGCTTGACCGAGACGACGGCGCTGAGCCCCTCGCGCACGTCCTCGCCGGTGAGGGAGATGTCCTTGAGATCTTTCGTCAGGTTGTTCTTCGTCGCGTAGGCGTTGATCGTTCGCGTGAGCGCCGAACGGAACCCTGTGAGGTGCGTCCCCCCCTCCACCGTATTGACGCTGTTCGCGAAGGAGAAGATGTTGTCGTTGTACGTGTCGTTGTACTGCAGGGAGACCTCGACTTCGACTGAGTCCCTCTCGCCCTTGATGTAGATCGGCTCGGGGTGAAGGGCCGTCTTCGTGCGGTTGAGGTGCCGGATGAAGTCGCGGACCCCGTCGGCGTAGTGAAATGTCGAGGTGTGGTCCTTGCGATCGTCGCGGAATTCGATCTTGAGGCCGGGGTTCAGGAACGCCAGCTCGCGAAGGCGCTGCGAGAGGATGTCGGAGGAGAAGGTCGTCGTCTCGAAGATGGTCGCGTCCGGGTGGAACGTCACCTTGGTTCCGCGCCGCTGCGTCGTCCCCACCTGCGTGAGGGGCGTCGTCGGGATCCCCTTCGAGTAGGACTGCTGGTAGACCTTGCCGTCGCGCCAGATCTCGAGATCGAGCGATTCGGACAGCGCGTTCACGACGGAGACGCCCACGCCGTGAAGGCCTCCGGAGACCTTGTAGCTCTCGTTGTCGAACTTGCCGCCGGCGTGCAGCGTCGTGAGCACGACTTCGGCGGCCGGCCGCTTCTCCGTCGCGTGCTCGTCGACGGGGATTCCGCGGCCGTTGTCGGTGACGGTCACGCTGTTGTCGAAGTGGATCACGACCTCGATGTGGTCGCAGTGCCCGCCCAGCGCCTCGTCGACGCTGTTGTCGACGACCTCATAGACGAGGTGGTGAAGGCCCCCCTCCCCCGTCGAGCCGATGTACATGGCCGGGCGCTTGCGGACGGGCTCCAACCCCTCGAGAACCTGGATCTGCGAGGCGTCGTAGACTCCGCTCCGCACCGTGCGGGGGGTCTCGTTCCGTTCGCTCATCGTCCCCTACCGCCTAAAGCCTCATGGGCATGACGACGTACGTGTAGTTCCTGGACTCTTCACCGGCAGGTCTCAGGACCCCCTGGGTGACGTCGTCCTTGAGTTCTATCTGCACCCTGTCGGTGTCGACGATCGCGAGGAAATCGACGAGATACTTCGCGTTGAAGCCGATCTCGATCGGATCCCCCTTGAACGCGACCTCGACTGCCTCGGAGGCCTCCCCCATCTCGGGGTTCTTCGACGAGAACTCGGCCGCGCCGTCCTTCACCGCCAGCCGGACCGCTCGTGATCGCTCGTTCGCCAGCAGGCTCACCCGGTTCAACGCGGTGGCCAGTTCTTTTCGATCGAACTCCACAATCTTGTCGTTTCCCACCGGGATCACTTTTTCGAAGTTCGGAAACGTCCCTTCGAGCACCCTCGAGGTGAGCACGGCGTTGCCGACCTCGAAGAAGAGATTGTTCTCCTTGCGGGTGAAGTAGACGTCTCCGTCGAGCCCGTGCCCGAGCCTCATCAGCTCCGTGAGCGCTTTCCTGGGGACGAGGGCCCTTTCCTCCTCGGCCGGTCCCTTCATGTCTGTTGTCTCGGTCGCGTGACACAGCCGATGGCTGTCGGTGGAAACGAGCGTGATGGTCCGATCCTTCAGGATCATAAGCGCCCCGTTGAGGGCGAACCTCGCGTCGTCCGAGGTGACGGCGAAGATGACCCTCTCGATCAGTTTCTTCAGTGTCGGGCCGGGGATCTTGATCTTCGAGGCTTTTCCGGCCACCGGAAGCGTCGGAAAATCCTCCTTCGGCAGGCCCATGATGCGGAACCTGGACCTGTCGCAGACCACAGACACCCAGTTCTCGGCGTCGGACTTGATGAGGACATCTTTCTCTGGCAGGAGACGAATGATTTCGTACAGCTTCTTGGCCGCGACGCAGACAGCTCCCTCTTTATTGACCGTGACCGAGCTGCGAGAGCGGACGCTCACCTCGAGATCGGTGCCCATGACCTCGAGTCCCTCGCCGGTGATTGAGAGCAGGAGGTGCGAGAGGATCGGAACGGTGTTCTTCCGCTCGACGACTCCCTGCAGAAGCTCCAGTTCTCTGAGGATGTCAGGCTGCTTGACGACGAGTTCCATGGCTCGGCTCCTCCGGCTCGGCAGGGCGTTGGAACGGGGGATCGTCCCACGTTAAGAGACGACGATCAAGGGAAATTACAGATAAAGAGAGATCTAGAGGCCGCCGTAGGGCCTGTGGAGAATTCGGATTACGGAGGAAGCCCCAATCGCTCAAGGGCTTCTCCTGTGGAAGGACAGCGGAGCGTGAAGAGAGCGGAGGGAGCCTCTCGCGGATATCCCGGGAAGTGCCCTGTCCAGACCTCGGCGCACGGGGATCCCTGCCGCGGAAAACGGGGAGATCGGGGACGAACTCATTTGAACGCCTCAATAAAGCTGTTGACGATTCTGTCGAAATCCGGATCGGCGCGGCGCATATCCTCTATCTTCCGGATGGAGTGAAGGACGGTCGAGTGGTGCTTTCCTCCGAAGCGGCGCCCAATCTCCGGGAGTGAGGCGGGGGTCAACGTCTTGCACAGGTACATGGCGACCTGCCTTGGGAATGAGACGAGACGCGCATTGCTCCTGGCCTTGAGGTCGTTCACCCGGAGGTGGTAGTAGTTGGCGACGTACTTCTGAATCGCCTCCACCGTGATCGCTCGATCGTTGTCGGCCCAGATGTCCTTTAGCACCTCCCTCGCGAGCGCGAGGTCGAGCCGCCGCCCCGTCACGGAGACGTAGGCGAGGAGCCGCACGAGGGCCCCCTCGAGCTCTCGGATGTTCGACTTCGTCTTGCTCGCGATGAAGATCGAGACATCGGAGGGGAGGGCCACCCGCTCCGCCTCGGCCTTCTTGTTCAGGATGGCGACTTTGGTCTCGAGATCGGGAGGCTGAATGTCCGCGATCAGGCCCCACTCGAACCGGGAGCGCAGGCGCTCCTCGAGGGTCGGAATGTCCCGGGGCGGGCAGTCGCTGGTCATGACAATCTGTTTCTGCGCTTCATGGAGCGCGTTGAACGTGTGGAAGAACTCCTCCTGCGTGCGCTCTTTTTCCGCCAGGAACTGGATGTCGTCGACGAGCAGGAGATCGACGCTGCGGTAGCGCGTCCGAAAGTCGTTCGTCTTCTCGTAACGGATCGATCCGATGAGATCGTTCACGAACGTCTCCGTCGAGATGTAGCGCTGCCGCAGGTGGGGGTTGCGCGACCGCACGAGGTTTCCGATCGCGTGCATGAGATGGGTCTTGCCCAGGCCGACGCCGCCGTAAATGAAGAGGGGGTTGTACGAGCTCGACGGGGACTCGGCGACACGCAGCGCCGCGGCGTGGGCGAACTCGTTGCACGAGCTGACGACGAAGGACTCGAACGTGTAGCGCGAGTTCGGAGCATCGGAGGAGGGCTCGGTCGACCCGCGCCCGGCCAGCGCCGCGGCCCCCGGCGCAACCCCCTCGCCGTCGATCATGAATTCGAGGGTCAGCGCGTCGCGGCCCAGAGCGGACGCCGCAGAGGAGATTCGATCGAGGTAGTGCCGCCGGATCCAGTCGGCGAAGAGCCTGTTGGGCACCCGAACCTGCAGCCCCGGGCCCTCGTCACGAATCAAGGAGGTCGGTCGAAGCCAGGTGCCGAAGGCCTGCTTGCCGACTTCGCCCTCGAGGCGGGCAAGGATTCTCTGCCAGATGTCCATGCGCCGTGAGTGGTTGTCCCGTTCGAGGAGGCGGTTATCCACAGACCGTCAACAACTGTGGAAATCACCCTCCGAGATAAGATGTTCCGGTTCAGTATCTTAGGACCGCGCTGTCCAGCCTGTATGTACTTATGTAAAGTCAATAACCGGCCGGCCCAACAGGTGGTACCACCGCCGTCACGGGCCCGAGATCTAGTGCGACAGAATCAAGGAATGACGAACGTCAGGGCGCACGTTCCCCACGACTCCATCACGGCCGCCAACAACGATTCAAGCTTTTCACGGTGAGCGCGCATGCTACCACAGGCCGCGATCGCGTGACAATGATTTCCCTCGCGACACGATCAGCTTGACGAGTGTGAAGCTCCATGAGTAGGATGCGAGCCTTCGACTCCACAAAACCACACAGGAACAGAAGGCGGCGCGAGCGATGAAGAGAACCTTTCAGCCGAACGTGCGTCGGCGCAAGAAAACCCACGGGTTTCGGGCGCGGATGAAGACCAACAAGGGGCGCCTGGTCCTCAAGCGTCGGCGCGCGAAAGGGAGGAAGAGGCTGACGGTGTGACTCACGAGGGCCGCGGCGAGCGCCTGCGGCCCGAGGACCGCCTTCGAAAGAAGGTCGAGTTCGACAACGCCTACGCGACCGGCCAACGTATCCCCTCCCGCTACTTCACGCTGATAGTACGACCGACGAACCTCGAGCATCCGCGCCTGGGTCTCACCATCTCCCGCGCGGTGGGTCCCTCGGTGAAGCGAAACGCCGTGAGACGGCGACTGCGCGAGGCGTTCCGGCGAAACAGGGACGTCATGACACAGGGACTCGACATCGTCATCCAGGCCCGGCCCGGCGCACCGAGCGCCACGTACGCGGAGCTCGCGGCGGATCTGCGCCGCGCGATCGAGCGATACGGCGAAAGACGGCGTCGATCGTGATGCTTCCCACGCGCGTCGCGCTGACGCTCCTTCGAGCGTACAAGAAGCTCCTCTCTCCCCTGCTTCCCGCGGCCTGCCGGTTCCATCCCACCTGCTCCGTCTACGCTTCGGACGCGATCGCGAAATTCGGTCTCGGGCGAGGTCTTCTCCTCACCGCCCGGCGCATCGGGCGGTGCCACCCGTTTCACGCGGGTGGATTCGATCCGGTGCCCTGAATGGACCGCCGCTCCCTCCTCGCCGTGGCCCTGTCGGTCGTGGTCCTCATCGCGTGGCAGGTGATGTTCGCGCCGAAGCTGGCGCCGCGGCCCGTCGCCGCGCCGCCCGCGGCGTCCCCGGCAAGCGCCGCGCCGGGCGCGCCGACCCGGGACGCGACGGCACCGCCCGCCGCGACGGCTCCCGC
>JACPZX010000099.1 GCA_016195325.1 Acidobacteriota bacterium | reverse complement strand
GTCGGCTCGAAGACCGCGTACTTGTCGCCGATGTTCGCCGACGCCGCGAACCCCATCCCCCCGACGAGCTGCGCGCACAGATCCGAGATGATGTCCCCGAACATGTTCGACGCCACGAGAACCCCGTACGTCTGAGGGTTCTTGATCAGCCACATGCACATCGCGTCGATGTTCGCCTCCCACAGCGCGATGCCCGGGTAGTCCTGAGCCACCTTACGGGCCGCGCGGATCATCACCCCCGACGTCTCGCGGATGACGTTCGGCTTCTCGACGATCGTGACCGTCTTGTACCCGTTCTTCTTCGCGAACTCGAAAGCCTGCCGCGCGATCGACGTGGACGCGCGCACCGTGTTGATGCGGCACGAGAGCGCGATCTCGTCGAGAGGGGTGTCCTTGAAGCGCTTCATCTTCGGATGGTTCTGGACGAGGGTGTCCCGCACCGCCGCCGGCAGCGGGAAGAACTCGACCCCCACGTAGAGGTCTTCCGTGTTCTCGCGGAAGACGACCAGGTCGATCTTCTCCTGGTAGTTGAGAGGGTTCCCCGGGTACCCCTTGCAGGGACGCAGGTTCGTGTGGAGGTCGAACTCCTGGCGGAGGCGCACGATGGGGGAGGCGTAAGACATCCCCTTCCCGCGGAGGGCGGGGACGAGCTCCTTCTCGGCCTCTTCTTTGGGCTTGCTGGTGATGGCGCCGAAGAGGCAGCAGTCGGTCTCGCGAAGGAGCTTGATCGTCCGGTCGGGGAGAGGGTTCCCTTCCTTGCACCAGAACTCCCAGCCGATGTCGCCGGGGATGTACTCCGCGTCGAGCTTCACGGCGTCGAGGACGATGCGCGCCGCCTCCATGACGTCTTTCCCGATGCCGTCACCCGGCAGCCACGCGATCCGGTACTTGGCCATGTCGCTTCCACGCTCCTTCGCCGGCGCCCGGTCGTCGGACGCCCTCCACTTGCGGGACGAAGATGATCGCCAATGGGGGGGTGTCTTTCAAGTGGGGGAGGGGCCTTCCAGTAGTCCCCTCCGGCCCTCCCGGCGCCCTGATCTTGACCGTATGTCGTATGTGACATAGACTCCTTCCGCATGAGTCCGAGAGACAAGCCTCTGGTCTGGCTCCACGGCGAAGTGAAGACGCCGCCTTTCTCGCAGGCGGCTCGAATCGAAGCGGGATTCCTGCTCCGACGGCTGCAGCGAGGAGAGGGCCTCGGGATGCCGCACTCGAGACCCATGCCGTCGGTCGCCGCGCGATGCCATGAACTGCGGATCGTGGACCGGGGTGCTGCGTGGCGCATCGTCTACCGCACGGATGATCTTGCCCCGCCCCCGTGGACAGTTGGTTAAGCAGCAGGTGCCTTTCGCTCGAAGTCTCTCGGACTGACGTACCCGAGGGTCGAATGCCTTCTCATGCCGTTGTAGAAGATCTCGATGTACTCGAAGATCTCGCGTCGGGCCTGAGCTCGCGTTTCGTAACGGTCGAGGTTCTCGAGCTCGCTCTTGAGCGAGCCGAAGAAGCTCTCCGCCACGGCGTTGTCCCAGCAGTTGCCCTTGCGGCTCATGCTCGCCAGGATGCCGCGCTTGCTCAGCTCCTTGCCGAACTCCCCGCTGGCGTACTGGCTGCCGCGGTCCGAGTGGTGAACCAACACAGCGGCGGGCTTCCTCCTCGCGATCCCCATTCGCAGCGCTTCGATCACGAGTTCTCTGTTGATCCGTTCACCGAGCCTCCATCCCACCACCATCCGCGAGTACAGGTCGAGCACGACCGCGAGGTACAGCCACCCCTCGCGCGTCCAGATGTACGTGATGTCCGCAACCCAGGACTGGTTCGGACCTCTGGGGGTGAAGTTCCTCTGCAATCGGTCCGGCGCGACGGCGTGCGAGTGGTTCGACTGGGTCGTCACGCGGAACTTTCGACGACAGCGCGATTGGAGGCCGTTCTGCTGCATCAGCGGCGCCACTCTCCTTCGGCCGATCTTCTCACCTCGGGCCGCCAGCTCGCGGTGCATCCGCGGGGTTCCGTACACCCGTTTGACCATCTGCTGGATCGTCGCGATGATGACCGCCGTTCGTCGGTCCTGGCTCACCCGTGGGCTGTCCGGTCTCAGCTTCCACGCGTAGTACCCGCTCCGCGAGACCTCCAACACCCGGCACATCGCCGTCACCGGGAACTCGGCGACGTGCCGCCCGATGAACTCGAATCTCATCGGGATTCGTTGGCGAAGAAGGCCGTCGCTTTTTTTAGAATGTCTCGCTCCAGCCGAAGCGTGTCGTTCTCGCGGCGCAGCCGGGCCACTTCCTCCTCAAGAGGCCTGAGCCGCCCCTTGCCGGGGAACGCCGCCGCACCCTGGCCGGCCAGATCCCGCTTCCATTTCGTGAGGAGGCTTCGATCGATCCCCAAGTCGCGAGCGGCCTTCGCGACGCTGATACCTTTCTCCGTGACCAGCCGGACCGCTTCGATCTTGAACTCTGCCGTATGCTTCCGCCGTGCAACTCCCATGGACCGTCCTCCTCTGATCGGACTCTACGTGAGTCCTTTCCGGGTGTCCACGGGAGCGGGGCAAGATCACGGATGACGACGCGGTGGTCATCGTCGAGGTCTTCCGAAAGACGACGGCGAAGACCCCGAAGCAGCTTGTCGAACTGTGCCGAAAGCGGCTGCGCGACTACGACGCGGTCTGAGGAGACGCGATCATGGAAAACGCGAAGCGGAAGAAGCTCGAACGCAAGGGCTGGAAGGTGGGCACGGCGAAGGAATTCCTCGAGCTGAGCGCGGAAGAGGCGACGTACGTAGAACTGAAGCTCGCGCTGAGTCGCAAGCTGTCGGACCTGAGGCGCCGGCATCGCCTCACGCAGGTCCAGGCCGCGAGGATCCTCCAATCCAGTCAGTCACGCGTGGCGAAGATGGAGGCCGGGGACCCGTCGGTCTCACTCGACCTACTGGTGAGGTCTCTCCTGGCGCTGGGCGTCACGAAGGAGATCCTGGCGAAGACCATCCGGGCCGCTTCCTGAAGCGGGTCGATGGCGAGGGGAACATCCTCGGCTTCTCGGTGCTGCGCGTGAGCGCGCTCAAGGGAAACCCGCTCGAAGTCACTCTCTGACACCGGCAGCCGCCGCCTGCCCGTCCAACCCAGAATTCTCTTGACGCGCTCGGTGACTTTCGTGTAGTATTCGTCTACCTGCCGAGCCCGTCCGAGGGTGCTTCTTGAACGGAACCGCCGTGCGACCGATCCAGCATCTTCGATCCGCTCGCGCCGGTGATGCCACCCGCGACCTGCACGCCTCTGCGCTTCTCTGGCGTTGGCGAGGCGACTCACCGACCGAACACGTGCCTCTTGATCCTGCGCTCCACCCTGGACCGCGTCATGCGACGCACCCCTTCCGGCGCCGGGGCGTCACCTCAAGGCGCACGTTCGCGCCGACGTTGTGAGACCTGCATGGCACGGGCGGCCTCACTCTGGGTGAGCCCACGCGACTTCATCCGTCGGCGGATGTGGCCGATGAGCGTGGAACGGAGCTTGAGCTTCTCTGCTTCCCCCGCTCCGAACCCCAGATCCCTGAAGACGCTTCGACTGGATGGCGTCAGGGGCGCGATCACTTCAACGTCCGTTTCGCCGGCTCGTCGCACTCTCCGCTCGACGGGCGCCCGACTGCACGCGTCTGCGCGTTCGTCGCAGCACTCTCGCACTCGAGGGCTTACCAGGCTGAGCGGTTCGCTCCGCGGGAAGGGCCGACAGCGTCTCGGGTGCGATGTCGGCACCGTTCGGCCAGACCACGGTTCCAGCCACAGCATCGAGCGTCACTCGACGAAAGTACGACGGTGCGCGGAGGGGCGTGAAGATGGGACCGTCCTACTTCACCTCTCGCCCCGCCGGGCCGTCGTACTCGTGGTCGGACGGGTGAATCCGCCGCATCGGCTTCTCGCGGTGACGCTCCTCCTCGATGTGGGCGACCATCCCGGCGACGCGCGACATGATGAAGAAGGCGTTCGCGACCGTCGTCGGGAAGCCGAGGTCGCAGAGCACGGCGGCGATGGCGCCGTCCACGTTCAGGGGGAGGCGCTTCCCGGACGAGGCGGCGAGGGCGTCCTCGAGGGCGGCGGCGATCGCGAGATGGCGGCCGGCAAGGCCGAGCGCGCGGGCGAGCGCGAAGAGGCGTTTCGAGCGGGGGTCGTCGGTGTGAGTCCTATGGCCGAAGCCGGAGAGGCGCTTCTTCGCGGCCTTCGCCTCGGCGACGACGCGGGCGGCGGCTTCCACCTCGGTGAGCTTCTCCGAGTCGGCGCGGCGGGCGACGGCGAGCATCTGCTCCATCCCCTCCTCGATGGCCCCGCCGTGGAGGCGCGAGATGGCGAGGACGCCGGCGGCGACGGCCGAAGACAGCGGGGCGCCGGTGGAGGCGACGGTGCGGGCGGCCAGAATCGAGGGAGGAGTTGCGCCGTGGTCGATCGACGACACCAGGATGGCGTCGATCATCTTGCCGACCTCGTCGCTCGGGAACTCTCCCTTGAGGGCGAGGTAGATCCCCTGCGAGAAGGAGATCTTCCCCATGAGCTGGTCGATGGGGTAGCCGCGGAGCGAGATTTTGTTCGGCTCGACCTTCGTGATGCCGGTTTTCCAGTGGAGGTCTTCCATGGGATTCGGGGGCTCCTAGGCTGCGGGCTTCTTGAGGATCTTCAGCGTCGCGGCGGGAAGATCGTTGAACGAGTCGACGACGACGGCGCCGGCCTCACGGAGGGCCTTCACCTTCCCCTCGTGCGTGCCGCGGTCCCCCTCGACGATGGCGCCGGCGTGGGAGAAGCGCGTTCCTTTCCGCGCGGCCTTCCCGCCGATGTAGGCGATGACGGGCTTGGTGACGATCTTCCGCGCGATGAGGTCGGCGACCTGTTCCTCCTGGGATGTTCCGATCTCGCCGAACATGACGATCGCCTCGGTCTCGGGGTCGTCCTGGAACATCCGGACGATGTCGGGGTGGGGGAGGCCCACGACGGCGTCTCCGCCGACGTGCACGATGCTCGTGAGGCCGACCCCCGCCTGGCTCAGGTAGTACGCCGTGGCCGACGTGATGCCGCCGCTTCGCGAGGTGACGCCGACGTTCCCTTTCTTGAACCACGACTTCGCCGTGGCGGCGCGCCCTCCCATCATGCCGAGGACGGCCCGCCCGACGCTGAGGCAGCCGAGGGTGTTCGGGCCGAGGAAGCGGGCGCCGGTCTTCTTCGCGGCGCGGGAGATCTCGAGGACGTCGTAGATCGGCACGCGATCGGGGACGAGGACGAGGAGCTTCACGC
>JACPZX010000098.1 GCA_016195325.1 Acidobacteriota bacterium | reverse complement strand
CTAGACAGGATGACTTCGGTGGAAGAGCGAAGCTGACCTCCGGTCGTATCGCGGGTTAGCCTCGAGAGGCCAGAGCCGCACGTTGGTCGCGCAAACCACCAACTTCAGCCGGAGGTCAGCCATGCACAAGCCTACCACCGTTTTCGTCGGTCTCGACGTCCACAAAGATTCCATCTCGGTCGCCCACGCTCTCGAGGATCGCGACAGCGAGGTCACCTTCGTCGGCCCCATCGGAACCCGTCAGTGCGACATCGACAAGCTCGTCCGACGGCTCCAGTCGAAGGCTCCGCACCTCGTGTTCGCTTACGAGGCGGGACCGTGCGGCTACGTGCTTCATCGCTACCTGACGGGCAAGGGTCTCGAGTGTCTCGTCGTCGCTCCTTCCCTCATCCCGAAGAAACCCGGCGACCGCATCAAGACCGACCGCCGTGACGCCATCGAACTCGCTCGGCTTCTTCGCTCCGGCGACCTCACCGCGGTCTACGTCCCGTCCATCGAGGACGAGGCGATTCGCGATCTGTCCCGCGCCCGCGAAGACAGCGTCAAGGACCTCAAGGCCTCGAAGCTCCGGCTGAAGTCGTTCCTTCTCCGTCTCGGCATTACTTATGTGGGCCGGGCCGACTGGAACGCGGCCCACCTGCGCTATCTCGCTCGCGTCGTGTGCCCGACTCCCGTCCAGCAGATCGTCTTTCAGGAGTACCTCCACGCCGTCACCGAGATCTCGGACAGGCTCAAGCGACTCGAAGCCGAGCTCCGCGGGCACGTCTCCTCCTGGCGCCTGTCGCCTCTCGTCGAATCCTATCAGGCACTCCGGGGCGTGCAGGACACCGTCGCCATCACGACCGCCGCCGAGCTCGGCGACATCACCCGCTTCGACTCCCCACGCCAGCTCGCCGCCTTCGTCGGCCTCATCCCCAGCGTTCACGCCTCGGGCAACTCCCGACGGCTCGGCTCCATCACCAAGGCCGGCAACTCCCACGCTCGCCGCGTCCTCGTCGAAGGTGCCTGGGCCTATCGTCATCCCGCCAAAGTCTCCGAAGCGATCCGCAAACGCGTCGAGCGGCTCCCGAAGAAGATCCAGGACATCGCATGGAAGGCCCAGGTCCGTCTCTGCAAACGCTTCCGGCAGTTGAGCGCCCGCGGCAAGCACCCCAACGTCATCGTCACCGCAATTGCTCGCGAGCTCCTCGCCTTCATGTGGGCGATCGCCCGCGAAGTGAAGAGCAGCGCTTGAGGAGAAAGGCCCACTGAAAATGGAATCAGGCAAGAGGCGCGGCCCCGGTTTGGCGCAACCCTCGTTGACGTTAAGAGGCGGCTCACCCCGACCCTCGTGCCTAGAGCGAGGAAGGCGTCCGACGGAGAATGCAAGGTGGTAACCAACCCACGGATCTCAGCACGATCAACCGTCGACATTGCTGGCCCCGTCTCTTGCCTGTACTCCTCATCCCCGATTCGATGGGAGAACCTCTCAATGCCACCGTGACGACCGTGGTCTCTTGACAACCGAAGTCATATCAACGTCGGCGCTCAGCGGCGCGCCAACCTGTAAGACACCCAAGCTTCGTGCGACGTGCGCGTCCGCTGCAGCGCTCTGTTGGACAACATGTCAGGACGGTTCACCATGCAGAGAGAAGCCTTTGCGCCTGGCTTGCTCGAGCAAATCAACAAAGAGATGATGGTCCATGAATGGCGCCCACTGACCGTACTTGGTGAACTTGCGAGTTGGCTTGTCGACGATGTGCCAATACGGGAGCCAGGCAGCATTCCCCTTGCCGTGACGTTTGAGAAAGACAAGAAACGGGTAGAACTTGACCGGGTGACCATCCTTGTCTGCCCACGACTGCGGTGGATTCGACGTGAACGCTGCCGCGACAGTGCAATCCGAGTTCGAGGCGTTCAGCCCAAAGTCGAACTTCAGTCGAAGAGCCATCGGCTTCTCGCATCGCGGGCAAGCGGGCGTCTCGCCCTGTGCGCACCTGAGCAAAGATTCGAACAGCTTCGGTGCGGGCACCTGGCCTTCGTGCGTGGAACACTCGAACGAGCGAGTCGTTGCCATCACCAACCCCTACTGAATGTTGTCCAACGCTCCCGTTCAGCGGCGCGCCGTTTTTGGCACGTCCGCTGCAACGGGCTGTTGGGCAGCCTTTGCGCGACATTGCGCGAAGATCTTTGGCGACGGTGTATCATCGGTCCTCATCCGGCACAGCACCCCCCAAGCCGTTCTCGTGCTGAAGCTCTCTGATGTCGATGTCGGCGACCACCAGGTCAGCGACCAGTGCGCGGGCCGTGCCGAGCACCCGTCCGTCGCGATTCACGATGCCCGAAGATCCATAAGACGCGAAACCGCCGTCGACTCCGGCGACATCGGCGCGAAGGATCGACACGCCGCACTCCGAGGCACGACCGATGTCACAGGTGCGAGCCTCTACCACTGTCTCCGATCCACCCTTCACCCGCGGCATGCCATTGTTCGTCGGTACGAGAAGGATCTGGGCGCCACGGGACAGCATGAGCCTGGCTGGCTCCTGGAAGAGGGAATCGCGACATATGAGAACCCCAAAGGTCACGGTGCCGACCGTGAACGTAGGCGCCTCGGCTCCGGCACGGTAGACGGAGCGGTTTCTAGCGGGGTGCATCTTTCGGTAGATGCCCAACACCGTCCCGCGCGCGAACACAGCCGCAGCATTGTAGAGGTGCCCGTCCTCGCCCTGCTCGGTAAAACCAAGCACCGTGGTAACTCGGTCGCTCGCGAGCGGCGCGAGGACACGATCCAGGCCACCGGCACTCGCGTCGATGGCGATGCGCTCTGGTTGATCGACGTAGTCAGCCAGTCCGCCCAACAGGGCTTCCGGACAACAGAGGAGCTCGACGCCGAGAGCCTCGCACCGATCAACCTGCTGACGGATCAGCGAAATGACCTCAGCGTCAGCGCACGCCGCCAAAGGGGCTTGATAGGCGGCAACCCTCACTTGATCTCCAGACGGAACAAGAGTGCGGTCTAGCGCCATGCCGCTCAGCCGCGAGCGGCAGCGGCTTGTTGGGCAACTGCGATTTCATCGACGACCTCGCGCACCGGTCGCATGGTTTCCACCTTCGTCGCGGGAATGTTGAGGTAGCTGGGGAAGCGAGTGCGGATGACCTGTTCCTCACAAGCTGCCGAACGGGCGAACGGTCGGATGAGCTGGCGGCGCACGGTCTCAGCGACACAGGTCTCGAATTCAAGCGACGGAAGCAGAACAAACGTCGTGGGGCTCGATGCGATGTCTCGGCGGCAGCCTTTGTAAGCCGGATGAATGTCAGGCCGGTAGGTCATGAAGCCCGACGAAAGTGCCAGCACCACCCCCCGCCCAGCCGCCGCCCCCAATGTGGTGAAGTAGACATCCACGTTCCGCTTGGCGTAGGCGTCGTAGCCATGCGATTCGAGGTACCGCGAGATGTCGCCGACTTTCGCCACGAACTCCTCGTCCAAGTCGACGAAGGGAACACCGAGCCTCTGGCCGAGCAAAAGGCCAACGGTGCTCTTGCCCGCGCCTCCAGGTCCGACGAGTCGAATCATGCCTTTCACCGATTGGTCTGCCCAACTGTAATTAGACGGACCTGCTCTTAGACACTTGGACTGGGGTGGGGGGTCCATGATAGCGCGGGCTTGGCCCCTCGACTGGGCGACTGACTCCTTCAATCTCCTACTCCAGCCTTCGTTTTCAATGTTTGGGGGCTCGCTCGTCTTGGCGCGTTATGCAGCAGAGGCGCGCCGGATAGGACGCGGCGGGGGTGGCGAGGGGGGTGGCGACGGGTTGTCACAGTTTGTCCGCCGGGCTGAGGACGCCGCGGCCTCCCCGGTTGAGGACGTGTGTGTAGATCATCGTGGTGGCGACGTCGCGGTGGCCCAGGAGCTCCTGGACGGTGCGGATGTCGTAGCCGTCTTCGAGCAGATGGGTCGCGAAGGAGTGGCGGAAGGTGTGGCAGCTCGCCGGCTTTGGAATGTCGGCGGCCAGGACTGCGGCTCGCACGCTTCGCTGGAGGGCCGACTCGTGCAGGTGGTGGCGGTGTCGGCGGCCCGTGGCCGGGTCCACGTACTGGCGTGTCGCGGGGAAGATCCACTGCCACGGCCATTCGCGGCCGGCGTTCGGATACTTGCGGGCGATCGAGTCCGGGAGGGCGACCCATCCGCCACCGCTGGCCACGTCGCGCTCGTGCTGGAGGCGCGCACACTCGAGGTGCTTCCACAGCGGCACGCCGGCGCTCGAGGGGAGCATCGTGATCCGATCCTTGTTCCCCTTCCCGGCGCGCACGACTATCTGGCGCGTCTCGAAGTCGACGTCCTTCACGCGAAGTCGCGCGCACTCGAGGAGGCGGAGGCCGGAGCCGTAGAGAAGCATCGACATGAGCTTCGCGGGTCCGTCGAGTTGCGCGAGCACGCGGCGCACCTCGTCGCGCGTGAGGACGACGGGAAGTCGGTGCGGGGTCTTGGCTCGGACGACGTCGGTGATCCAGCCGAGCTCTATGTCGAGGACGTCACGGTACAGGAACAGGAGCGCGGCGAGCGCCTGGTTCTGCGTCGAGGCGCTGACCGTGTTGCGACCATCGGTGCTGCGCGCATCGAGGGTGCGCCCGTCGGGACGACTCGAGCCGAGGCCGCGTGAGCCTGGAGTGCTGGTGCCGAAGGCGCCCGAACCGGGACGAGCCGATCTCGGGGTGCCCGTGCCGAGGCTGCTGAGGAATCGCTCGATGTCGGCGACGCCCATCATCGAGGGGTGGCGCTTGCCGTGGAAGAGGATGAAGCGGCGGATCCAGCCGACGTACGCGCGCTCGGTGCGGACGCTGTAGTGGCGGAGGCGCAGGGCGACCTTTACCTGTTCGAGAAGTCGGGGCGAGCGCGTGGGTGGTGGCTCGCGCAGCTCGAATTGGGGCGCGGCGGTGAGCACGCCCGGATGGGGCGGCAGGTCAACGTGTATCGCGTTCGGAAGAAGAGCTGAGCGAGGAGACGTGCGAACCGCGAGTGGCGCCATGTGGAATTTCTCCGTTTTCATGGCAGGAGAGCGATGGAGCGTACACCGGGAGGCCGCGCCGGGCAAGCCGTTTGCGGGCATCGTTTTCATCCGGGGGGCTGAAAGCTGGCGTGGGACGGGGCCTGGCGGGGGGCTCCCTACATATTACTACCAGCGCGCCGGCCCCCCTTTCGAACCAACTGTCCCGGGGCGATCCGCTCAGTACGCCGCGACCGGCGGGAGCGCTCTCGCGGCGTCCATCCAGCGCTTCACGGGGGGATGCGCCAGGACCGACTTCATGTACGCGGCGGACTTCGGGGTGTGGGCGGTGTCCACCTTGAAGGCGGTGAGGCGGACGACGACGGGGGCGTACATGGCGTCGACGGCGCCGAAGCTTCCGAAAAGGAACGGGCCCCGGCCGGTCTTCGCGTCGAGGGCGCTCTCCCAGTACGAGAGGACTTCCTTCGCCTCGGCGACGGCGTCGGGGGTCGCGGGGGGGACGGTCTCGAGGAAGCAGAGGTTGAACGACATCGACTCGCGGAGCTTCGCGAAGCCTGCGTGCATCGCGGCGGCGAGCCATCGGGCGTGCGCGCGCTGGCGGGTGTCGGCGGGCCAGAGGGGCTTGTGCTTCGGGGGCGGGAAGGTCTCCTCGAGGTACTCGATAATCGCCAGAGAGTCGGGGATCATGAGGTCGCCGTGCTGGAGGACCGGGACCTTGCCGGTGGGCGACAGGGCTCGACGGCGGGCCCGGTCCTTGTCCTCGCGGATGAGGACCGTCTTTTCGTCGAAGGGGATCTCCTTCTCGACGAGCGCCACGTAGGGGCGCATCGACCACGACGACATGTTCTTCTCGCCGACGTAGAGAACCAGCTTGTCGCTCACGGGGGGCCTCCGTTGTCCTGCCGACCGGGGGTTGGTCCGGGCATCGTAGCACGGAGTCGGTGCGAGGCCAGAGGGGACACGCGAGCCGTTGGCCGGGTTTGCGCGCGGCCGGCGCTTCACGCGAGAACGTCGAGGATCGAGCCGATCATCTCGTCCTGCGTCTTGAGGACGGCGACGTCGGCCTTCACTCCGTTCGTGTCGATCATGAGCTGCACGAGATCGCCCGGAAGGTCCTCGCCGGGGGCGTCCTTCGCGATGCGGGACGCGGTCCGATCGAGGCTGTTGAAGCGATCCTGCAAACCCGACAATGCGGCGTCTATCGCGTTCGTCATGGTTTTCTGGGCGAAGGCGGCGGCCGCGGCGAGGCTCCCGATCAGGAGGGTCTGGAGGGAGCTGCGCACGGGGCGGGCGCCGGTGAAGGTCCCCTTCACGTAGCCGAAGACGAGGAGCGCAGTCGCGGTCATGGCGACGGAGGCGCCGAGGGCGGCCGTGGATGTCTCGGTGAAGAAGTACGGGGCGAGCGGGACGAGGCCGCCGGCGATGTAGGCGCCGCCGATGGTGACGGCGCTGGCGAGGGCGCGGCCCGGATCGGGCTTCTCGAGGCCGAGCTCGAAGCGCATCATGAAGTCGGCCCAGGCGTCGGGGTGGGCGCGGAGCGAGTCGACGATGGGGCGGCACTCCTCGGGGGAGAGGCCGTAGCGCTCGAGCGATTCGACGACCTCGTACATCTCGGCCTCGGGCTTCTCGTGGATCTCGCGCACCTCGCGCTTCCGTTCGTTGTCGTAGTGCTCGGCGTCGCTGCGGGCGGCGAGGTAGCCGCCGAGGCCCATCGCGATCGCGCCGGCGGCGATCTCGGCGAGGCCGGCGGTGACGACGATGCCGGACGACGCGATGGCTCCCGTGAGGCCGGCGGCGAGGGCGAAGGGGACGGTGAGGCCGTCGGACATCCCGATGACGATGTCGCGGACGACGGCGCCGGAGGTGAAGTGCTTCTCGGCGTGCGGCGTCTGGGGCATGAAGCCTCCTTCCGTCAGGCCTTCGGAGCCGAGGGGCTGGGGGGGGTCGGGGGGCCGGTGCGGACCGAGGGGCTCGCGGGGCGAGAGGCGCGGGGGCGACGCAGCGAGGCGACGCCGAGCCAGGCGAGCGGCAGCAGGACCAGGAGGTAGCTGAGGTACTGGCCGTAGATGCCGTCGGGGCCGTACGGCTCGGTGGCCCAGTGGAGCGCCTCGCTGTTCGGGAGGACGGCGGCCTCGCTCAGCTCGTGGAAGCCGTAGATCACGAGCTGGATGACGAAGACGAAGAGGAAGACGGCGGTGACCTGGAAGAAGCTCGCGAGGTTCACGCGGTGGCCGTAGCGCGTCCAGAGCCAGGCGATGGCGGCGGCCGAGAGGGTGCCGAGCGTCGCGCCGAGGATGACCGTGGCCGACTTGACCTGGAAGAGGAGGGTGTTCATCAGGAGCGCCGTCTCCATCCCCTCCCGGGTGATCATCAGGAGGGTGAAGAGGAAGACGCCGAGGAAGGCGGCGCGCCCCGATCGGGCCGACTGGGCTTCCAGCCTCACCTCGATCTCGCCCTTGAGCTTTCTCGCGACGCGCCACATGTGGACGGTGAGGGAGGCGACGAGGACGGCCGCGACGAGGGCGAGGATCCCCTCCCAGAGCGACTGGCTGTTGGCGCGCCCGAGGAGGACGCCGACGCCGACGCTCAGCAGGATCGCGACGCCGATCCCGAAGTGCACGGCCCGCGCGAGATCGCCGCGCCCCGATCGCCTCAGGTACGCGAGGCTGATCGCGACGATGAGAAAGGCCTCGAGCCCCTCGCGGAGCGTGATGACGAAAGCCTGGAGCAAGCCTCTGGGTCTCCCGGGGTTCGGGGTCGATGCGACGCGGCGGGCCGAATCGCGCGGTGCGGGTCCGGCTCGGCCCCACGACGGCCCAGATTCTATAGGGGATGCCGCCGCGGGTGTCAACGACGCGTGGTGGTCCGGATCGCGGGGGGGGGAGCTCGGCGCCCGACGGGTTGCCGCCATGCGCGAATCGCCCGCGGTCCGCTCGTTTTTTCCCTATTGACAGAAATAGGGAACGGGCGTAGGGTCGCAACATCCGATGCAATCCGGCTCTTGGGGGGCCGGGCGCATCACAAATTTTCTCGGGGGAGGAGATTAGGCTCTCGCCGCCTGTGCACGCCGAGAGAGGCCGAACCACAACCAGCCGCCAGATCCAGCCGGAAGACATCTCTCAGGTGCCCCGCTCACGGGACCGGGACCGATCGCGCGCCCCCGTCCTCGATAGGGATGCGTGTCCCTTACTCACATGGAGGCTCCGATGAGTCGAGCCAAGCACTTAGTTCTGTTCGCCGCCCTCGCTCTTTTCGCCGTTCCGATCGTCATCTCCCAGTCAGCGTCCACCGAGGCGCCGACCGGATACGACAACCTCACCAACGGCTTCGTGTCCCAGGCGACGTTCGACGTCGACCGGGCGGAGTTCGAGAGCCGTGAGGAGATCGCCGACGGCCTCGGGCCGGTCTACAACGCCCAGGCCTGCGCCGAGTGCCACCAGAACCCGGTGACGGGCGCGATCAGCCAGATCACCGAGCTACGCGCCGGTCACTTCGACGGCGTGAACTTCGTCGACCACACGGGCGGATCGCTCATCAACGACCGCGCCATCAACGCGAACATCCAGGAGCGCGTCCTGGGCGGATTCGAAGTGCGCACTTTCCGCACCTCGCTCAACACCGTCGGGGACGGATTCGTGGAGTCACTCGACAGCAACACCCTCGTCGCGATCTCGAATGGACAGCCGTCCGGGATGCGGGGGCAGTTCATCCAGGTCCCGGTCGGCGAGGCCGGAGGGGCGCTGCGCGGCGGGCGATTCGGCTGGAAGAACCAGCACGCCAGCCTCCAGTCGTTCTCGGCCGACGCCTATTTGAACGAGATGGGGATCACGAGCCCCCTCCAGCCCACCGAGAACACGTCGAACGGCGTGTCGGTCGCCGCCTTCGACACCGTCCCCGATCCCGAGGACGCGGGCGGGGCCGACGTCGCGAAGTTCACGGAGTTCATGCGGGCGACGAAGGCTCCCCCGCGTGACACCGCTCTCGCCGCGACGTCGGACGCGATCGCCGGCGATTCCCTCTTCAACGCGATCGGCTGCAACACCTGCCACGTCCGCAGCATCACGACGGCCCCGGCCGGCACGATCATCAACGGCGGCGCGTTCACGGTGCCGGCGGCTCTCGGCAACAAGATCATCCATCCGTTCGGCGACTTCCTCCTCCACGACGTGGGGACGGGGGACGGCGTCGTGCAGAACGGCGGGCAGTCGACCCGGAACAAGCTGCGCACGGCTCCGCTCTGGGGGATGCGGTCGCGGGATCGCCTGATGCACGACGGCGCCACGTTGACGCGCAACGAGGCGATCCTCCGTCACTTCGGAGAGGCGAACCCGGTCATCAACAACTACATCAGCCTGAGCACAACGCAGAAGAACCAGCTCATCACGTTCCTCAACACGCTGTAGAGAGGAGAGCTCGTGACCCGGCTCCGGACACGATGGTCGGCGGCGCGGCAGGAGGCCCTGCCCCCGGCCGACCCCCAGCCCCGTGGCCGGACCGGGTCACGTCGTCTCCCCGCCCCCCTCGCGCTCCTGATGATCCCGCTCGCGCTTTCCCCCTCGCCGGGATGCTCGTCCGGCGCCCCCGGTAGGGCCCCGGCCGCGCGATCGGTGGGCTCCGCCGCCGACGTCGCCGACGCGGTCGCGCGCGTCTTCGCCGGCGCCGCGAAGCCGGAGAGCCCGGCGGGAGGGCGGTGGTTCGCCGCCGACTTCAACGCCGACGGCGTCGAGGATCTGGCCGTCGTCGTGCGCCCGGATCCCGCGCGCATCGGCGAGATCAACCACGAGCTGGCCAACTGGATCCTCGAGGACCCCCGCCCCCCCGAAGCCGCCGCCCCCGACGCGGCCTCGCTCGCCCACACGACGGCGGCGATGCCCGCCTCGCACGCGCCGTCGCGACCCCGCACCGCGCCGGGCGAAGAGCTCATCGCGATCATCCACGGCTACGGCCCCGCCGCCTGGCGCAGTCCCGACGCGCGCCAGACCTTCGTCCTGACCCGCGCCATCGGATCGCAGATGGGGACGGCGCCCGTCGCGACGATCGTGCGCAACTTCCCCGCCGACCTGGCCCCGCGCGACGTCCTCACCGAAACGCTCGACGGCCACCCCGGCTACCTCTACTGGACCGGCGCGAGGTACGCCTGGCGCGATCGACCCTGATCGGCGAGGCGGGCGGAGCTATTCCCGCCGCGGCTGGTGGTCGAGGAGATCAGGCGCGGGAGTCGGCCTCCGCGCGTGAAGTAATCGCGCTCGGCCTCGGGCTTGCTCGGCCACCCACTCCGGCGCCGCCGTCTTTGTTTGATGGCAGGTGGGCGTCAAACGCCTCCGCGGGTACCCGGCCTCGTCCCGCACGCTCCCGCGCCTGATCTCCTCGACCACCAGCCGTTCTCAGTTCACTTGCCACGCCCCAACGTCGACCACCGCCCGCCGATTGACCTCCCGCCCCTCGACGGCGACGGGCCCCGCGATGCATGATCGGCGGGTTCGCCCGTGAACAATCGGCGCGCCCGCATGACGAGGCCGCCACTGAAAAGGAGAGTCACAGTTGATGAGAAAGCCAGCCCTGCTCGTCGCCGCCACGCTCGTTCTCGCCGCCTTCGCCCCGGCGCTCGCCGCCGACTCGGACGCCGCCGGCCAGTCGGGGATCGCCGGCATCACGGCCGTCTACCAGAAGGTGGCGGACTCGATCCTCGCCGATCACGACGCGGAGGCCCAGGTCATCCGCGCCCTTCTCGCCGTCGAGCGCGACATGGCGCTCGCGAGCCTCGGGCGCGGGGATCTGAAGACGGCGGCCGCGCGCATCGGAGACTTCGCGACCGAGGGAGGGGCGGCGATCGAGCCGATCCGCAGCCGGCTCCTGAAGGGGGGGCATCATCATCACGCGGACGATTCGGGGCCGCAGGCGATCTACGACGAGGGGTACGTCGTCCTGACGAAGAAGCTGAAGCTGGAGGCGCTCGATCTCGGCAAGCGCTGCGCGAAGGCCGCCGCGGCGCCGAAGGCGGACCCCGCCGAGGTGAAGGCGATCACGGACGCCTTGACGTCTCTCGCCTCGCGCGCCCTCGCCGCGAAGTAGGGCCGGCTTCCCATTGAGCCGACCCCGCGCCGGGACCATCAGGCCCCGCGCGCTCGCGGCGACTCTGTGCCTGCTCGGAGCGGGGTGCGCCGGAAGAACGCCTCCGGCCCCCGCGCCGACGGCCGCCCCGCCACCGGCGGCGACCTCAACGCCCGCGGCCTCGCCCGCCTACGTCGACGCGACGGCCGAGGCCGGGCTCACGGCGATCTCGTGGTGCGGGTCGCCGTCCCGCGATCACCTCCTCGAGTCGGTGGGGAGCGGCGCGGCCTTTGTCGATCTCGACGGCGACGGCCTCGACGACATCGTGACCCTCAGCGGCTGGCGCCTCGCCGATCGCGACGGAGGCGGCCCGCCCCGGAAGGTCCTCGCGCGGGGCGGCCTCACCTACTATCGGAACCTCGGCGGCGGGCGCTTCACCGACGCCACGGCGGAGGCCGGCCTCGACGCGCGCGGCGCGTGGGCGATCGCCCTCGCCGCCGGCGACATCGACGGCGACGGCGATCTCGATCTCTTCGTGACGACCTTCGGCGCGAACCTCCTCTTCATGAACCGCGGGGACGGAACGTTCGAGGAAGTCGGCGCGCGCGCCGGAGTCGCCGACACCGGATGGTGGGGGGGAGCGTCGCTCTTCGACGCCGACGGCGACGGCGACCTCGATCTCTACGTCACGAGCTACATCGACGCGACGATGGACGAGGTCCTCTCGGCGGAGAGGACGCTCCTCTACAAGGGGCAGGTCCAGGTGATGGTGGGCCCGTTCGGGATGCCGGGAGGGGCCGATCGTTTCTACCGCAATCGCGGCGACGGCACCTTCGAGGAGGCGACCGACGCCGCAGGCCTCACCGACGTCGGGCGCGGCTACGGCCTCGCCTCGGTGGCGGCGGACCTCGACGGCGACGGCGACCAGGATCTGTACGTCGCCAACGACTCGAACCCGAACTACCTCTTCCGGAACGAAGGAGGGGGACACTTCTCCGAGATCGGCGTCGTGTCGGGGGCGGCCTTCAGCGCCGACGGGGCGGCGCAGGCGAGCATGGGGGTCGAGGTCGCCGATCTCGACGGCGACGGCGTCCTCGACCTCTTCGTGAACAATTTCTCCGACGACGACAGCGCGGTGTACCGCGGCGAGGGGGATCTCTTCTTCTCGGACGTCTCGGTCCCCACGAAGGTCGCGGCCCTCACGTACAGGAACCTCAAGTGGGGGGCCGCGGTGGTCGACTTCGATCAGGACGCGCGCCCCGACGTGGTCGTCGCCGACGGCCACATCTACCCGCAAGCCGATCTCCTCTCGGCCGAGTTCGGCTTCAAGGAGCGGAACCTCCTCCTCCTCAACCGCCCTCCCCTCTTCGAGGACGCGAGCGGCGCGGCAGGCGAAGGGTGGCAGACGCGCAGCTCGTTCCGCGGCCTCGCCGTCGGCGATCTCGAGAACGACGGCGATCCCGATCTCCTCTTCACGCGCATCGACGAGCCCCCGCTCCTCCTGCGCTACGACGGCGCCGACCCGTCGCGCTGGATCACCGTCGAGCCGGTCAGGCCGTACCCGCGGTGGATCGGATCGCGCGTGGAGGTCTTCGCCTCGGGAACGCGGCAGTCGCGCGTGATCCTCGCGGGGGGAAGCTACGCCTCACAGTCGAGCCTGAAGGCGATCTTCTCGGTCGGGGCGGCGGGAAGGGCCGACCGCGTCGTCGTGACCTTCGCGGGCGGGGGGAGCGTGGAGCTCAAGGACGTGAAGGGGGGGACGAGGCTGAAGGTGGACGTGCCGCGGTGATCCCACCCCGCCGCGCGCGGCTCAGCGCTTGAGGGCGCGGGCGACGATCTCGGAGAGCTTGCGCATCTCGTAGGGCTTCTGCACTAAGCCGACCATCCCCTCGTCGATCATCTGCTGGGCCGCGACGCTGAAGCCGTACCCCGTGGAGAGGACGACGCGGACGCTCGAGTCCATCCCCTTCAGGATCCGGAAGCACTCGGGGCCTCCCATCTTCGGCATCACCAGATCCATCAGCACGAGGTCGATCGCCCCCCCCCGCTCCTGGAAGACGTCGACCGCCTCCTCGCCGTTCGCGGCGGTGAGCACCTCGTAGCCGAGGTGCTTCAGGTACGCCGTGGCGACGGAGCGCACGGGCTCCTCGTCGTCGACCACGAGGACGAGGCCGCTCCCGCGCACCGGCGGCGCCTCGCCGGGGGCGGCCTCCGGCACGGCATGGCGCGGGGAGGCGAGCGGCAGGTAAATCGAGAAGCACGTCCCGCGCCCGACCTCGCTCTCCACGTGGATCGATCCGCCGTGGTTCTTCACGATGCCGTAGACCATCGCGAGCCCCATCCCCGTCCCCTTCCCGCGCTCCTTGGTCGTGAAGAAGGGCTCGAAGATGCGCTGCCGAAGGTCGGCCTCGATGCCGCTCCCCGTGTCGCCGACCGAGATCGACAGGAACGCGCCCTGCGCGCCGCCCGCCCTCACCCTCGCCTCCCTCTCGGTGACGTGGACGGGGGCGGTCGTGAAGGTGAGCTCGCCGCCGTCGGGCATCGCGTCGCGCGCGTTGACGGCGAGGTTGAGGATGATCTGCTGGATCTGGCTCGGGTCGCCGACGACGCAGCTCTCCGCGCCGTGGTGCTTCTGCGTGATGACGATCTTCTTGTCGATGGTGCGGCCCAGGAGGTCGACAACCTCGCGAATCGTCGCGCGCACGTCGATCGTGACGTCGCGCTGCTTTCCCTTGCGCGCAAAGCCGAGGAGCTGCTGGGTCAGATCGGCCCCGCGGCGCGCCGCCTTGTGGATGACGTCGGCCGCGTTGTGCACCTTCGTCCCGGGCTGGGCGTCGAGCTTCAGGAGCTCCGCGTAGCCGATGACGCCGGTGAGGATGTTGTTGAAGTCGTGCGCGATGCCGCCGGCGAGCGTCCCGATCGCGTCCATCTTCTGCGCCTGCCGGAGCTGCTCCTCGCTGTGCCGCAGCGCCTCCTCGCTCCGCCGCAGCGCCTCCTCGGCGGTCTTCCTCTGCGTGACGTCCTCGACCATCGCGACGGCGTAGATCGCCTGCGCGTCGGGGCCGTAGACCCAGGTGGCCGTGGCCCGCCCCCACACGACCGCGCCGTCCTTGCGGACGTAGCGCGTCTCGAGGGCCAGCTCGCGCACCCCCGCGTTCTTCGTGTCGTCGAAGGCGCGGCGCGCCTCGGCGAGATCCTCGCGGTGCGTGACGTGCTCCACCTTCAGCTTCCACAGCTCGTGCGGCTCGTACCCGAGGAAATCGCACAGCCCCCGGTTCACCTGGAGGAACCACCCGTCGGGGGAGATGGTCGCCATCCCGGCGCCCGCGTTCTCGAAGATCGACCGGAAGCGCTCCTCGCTCGTGCGGAGCGCCTCCTCCGAGCGCCTGAGGATCGCGAGGTCGGAGATGTCCTGGAGCATGACGATCGTCTCGTCGATGCGTCCCTCGGGCGAGAGGATCGGCATCGCCGTCGCGTAGATGTGGCGCGCCTCGCCGTTGATCTCCGTCTGGATCTCGTGGTGCGCCACGCAGCCGGTGTTGAAGGGCTGGAGCGCCGGGCACATCGCGCACGCCGCATCGCGCCGGCAGACCAGCTCGTGGCACGTCCGGCCGGCGACGGCCGCCTGGTGCGCCCCCGCGCCGAAGAGGGTGGCGAAGACGTGGTTCGCCCACGTGACCTGCAGCCGCGAGTTCACGACGATGAAGGCGGCGTCGGAGTGGTTGAGGACGGCGGAGAGCTTCTGCCGCTCCCTCTCGAGGACCCGGATCTGCGCGTCGAGGGACCTCAGCCACCGCTCGTAGTCCTCGACCTTGTCGCGGAGCGCGGAGATCGTCTCGTCACGCTCGGTGCCGGCGATCGGGCTCAACGTGCCTCCGTTAGGCCTGACGGGCCGGGGTCGCACCGCCCCGGGAGGCGGGTGCGACCCGGCTCTGCGCGTAGACGTCCGCGAGGCGCTCGGCCACGGCCTCGACCATCGCGACCGACTCGGGATCGAAGGCGTCGGCCTCGTGGCTGTCGATGTCGATCTGGGCGAAGATCCGATCGCCGCGCCGGATCAGGACGACCAGCTCCGATCGCGTCGACGTGGAGCACGCGAGGTAGTTGGCCACCTTGAGCACGTCGGGAACGTTGATGTTGCGCCCCTCCGCGACGGCGGTGCCGCAGACGCCGCGGCCGACGGCGATGAAGACGTGATCGGTCGGCGCGCCGAGGAAGGGGCCGAGCCTGAGGACGGCGTCGGGGTACAGCTCGTAGATCCCGGTCCAGTGGAAGCGGGAGCTCGCCGCGTGAATCCGCTCGACGGCGAGCTGCAAGAGATCTCCGATCCCGGCTCCGCGCGCGGCGGCCTCGTCGAGCTGCCGCACGATCGTAACTGCGCTCATCGACATCTCCCCGATGGGCCCACAAGCCGACTCTCCGGACTTCCCTGAGTCTCCGGAAAGGCCCGACGGACGCGGCTCTTCACGCACACCCGAGCGTGAAGAAGATAGTCCCCGGGGGGGAGGGGGCAAGGCGGCCGGGAGGCCCGCGGGTCACTCCACGCGGGGAGCGGACTCGCCCTTGATGAGCCTCAGCCGCTTCCGGATCGGCGGCGCCGCGATCGTCTGCCGCGACCCGTCGGGCCAGCGGATCTCGAGCGCCTCGACGCGCGTGCGCTTCCCGAGGCCGAAGTGGAGCCGCGCGGGGTTCGTGGAGCCGAACCCCTCTCCCGCCTTCACCTCCTGGTACATCCGGTAGGCGCCGTCCCGGAGCGTCACCGCCGCGCCGATGGCGTTGCGGTTCCCCCCGGGCTGCTCGAGGGTGACCTCGAGCCATGCGTTCCGGCTCCCGAGCTGGTTCAAGTAGAAGGCGCTGTGGGCGAAGTCGCCGTGGTAGAACCCCCCCAGCTCGATGTAGACGTCGAGGTCGCCGTCCCTGTCCCAGTCGTTGAAGCTGATGCCGTGACCCTTCGCGGCCCGCGCGACGCCGGCGAAGCGCGACACCTCGACGAACCTCTTACCCTCGACGTTCCGGAGGAGGACGTTCGGCTCGAGCCGCGTGAAGACCGGGTCGCCGGTGCCGAACAAGAGGTCCGGATAGCCGTCGTTGTCGAGATCGGCCACCCCGCCCGACATGACCCCCAGCGGGTAGACCAGACCCGCGGCGCTCGTCTGATCGCTGAAGCGGCCGCCCCCGTCGTTGCGGTAGAAATGCGGGACGTCCGCGAGGTCGGCCGCCGACTTCGGCTGCCATCCGGGGCGGTATCCCTCGAGCACCTTGGGCCACTCGCCGAGGGAGGCGGTCACGATGTCGAGATCGCCGTCGGCGTCGACGTCGGAGAAGAAGGCCACGTAGCCGTTCTGCGCCGCGTTCCCCGCGACGCCGGCCTCCTTCGCGACGTTCTTGAAGAGGCCGTTCCTCTCGTTGTGGTAGAGGCGGTTCAGCCCGAAGCGGCCGTGCACGAAGATGTCGGGCCAGCCGTCGCCGTCGTAATCGCCCACGGCGACGCCGATGGTGCCGAACCACGGCGGCTCGCCGAGGCCGGCCGCTTCCGTGACGTCGGTGAAGGTGCCGTCGGCGTTCGCCGCGAGGAGGCGATTGATCGATCCGTCGTTGGTGACCCCCTGCGTGACGAAGAGGTCGAGGCGGCCGTCGCGGTTGAAGTCGGCCCACGAGGCGTTGAACGACGACCCGGGCGCGTCGGCGCCCGCCGCCTTCGTCACGTCGGTGAAGGTGCCGTCCCCGTTGTTGCGCATCAGCGAGTTGCTCGCGGGGCCGTTCCATCCGTTCCGGGCGACGTAGAAGTCCATGTCGCCGTCGTTGTCGTAGTCGGCGAAGACCGCACCGAACCCCGACTCGAGGCGCGTGAGGCCGGCCTTGATCGTCACGTCGGAGAAGCTCGTGCCGTTGTTCTTCCAGAGGGTGCAGTACGTGTCGCAGCCGCACGCGAGGAGATCCTCGCGCCCGTCACCGTCCACGTCGGCCCAGGCGCTCGGCCCGGCCCCCGCCCACTTGTCGATGCCGAGCCGGGGGGCGGCGTCCTCGAACTTCAGCAGCGGCGGATCGTTCGGGTCGATCCCCTCCCCGCGCCGCTCGAAGCGCTCGGACTTCGGCACGTCCGCCGGGAACCCGCCGAGGCGATCTGCGGCGACCTTGATGTCCCAGAGATACTGGATGTTCGGATCCGCGGCCCACGCCTTGCGAAACGTCGAGAGCGCCCCCCTGTCGTCGTCGAGCCTCAGCCGGCAGTCGCCGATCTCCTCGAGGATGTGCCCCCGGTCTCCTGCGCCCGGCGCCCCCTGGGCGTCCTGTCCCCCCGACTCGAGGGCGCGCTCGAGCCGGCTCTTCGCCCCCTCGTAGTCCCCCATCTTCAACAGGACCTCGCCGACGGACCTCTGCGCCGTCCTGAAGGCGTCCGATCCGGGGGGCGCCTGGTCGAGGATCTTCTCGAACTGCGCCCGCGCGATCTCGAGCGACCAGACCGAGTCCATCGGCACCCGGTTCGGATCCCCCGGGAAGCGCAGGCGCACCTCGCCGTCGGCGAGCCACTTCCCGTACTCGAGGCGGATCTCCGCCCAGTCGGGCTTCTCCTGAAGGAGCGCCTCGTACAGCTCCGAGGCGCGCTGCGGCCTGTAGGTCCCCGGCGGGAACCGGTGCCGGTAGATGACGGCGAGAAGGAGCCGCGCCGAAGTGTGCTTCGGGTCGATCCGCACCGCGCGCTCGAGCCGGTCGGCCGCGACGTCGAGCCGGGCGTTCTGGTTCAGCGCCCGCTCCATGAGGATGCGCCCGATCTGGAAGTGGATGTCGGCGCTCCCGTCATCGATCTCGAGGCACGCCTTGAACTCCGCGAGAGCCCCCTCGAGGAGCCCCTGCCGGTACAGCTCGAGCCCGCGCTGGTAATGTTCTTTCAGCTCGACGCTCCGCCGCGGATCGAGGTCCTGCGCCGGAAACGTGGGCGCGGCACAGCCCGTTACGAGCAGCGCCAGCGTGATCGCCAGCACGAGAAGTCGCATCGCGGCATCGTACGGGCGGGTCGCCCTGCCCGCAAGCCATCCCCCAAGGTGAGCGCGAGATTGTTGGAATTCCGCGAAGCCCCCGACGGGGCGGTCCCGATTTTCGGGTTCAGTCAGAACGGTGAGTGCCGGTACCCGGCGTAAGTGACTCTATGACAGGGGTTATCCCGCCCGGCTCCCGAAGAATCCCACAATCTCGCGGTCACTTTGGTAGGATCCCCGCGTGCTTCGAACATCGCTGTCCTACCTGACCCTCGCGCTCCGCAACCTCGCCCGCTCGCCCCTTCGCACCGGCCTCACGATCACCGGCATCGCCGTCTCGGTCGCCGTCTTCCTGACGATCTCGGCCTTCTACGGCGGCTATCGTCAATCTCTCGATCGCACCGTGGAACGGATGGGGTACGAGGTCCTCGTCACGGCGAAGGGGTGCCCGTACGAGGCGGCGACGCTCGTGATGAAGGGAGGCAACATCCCGATGTACGTCGACGAGCGCGTCTTCGACGAGCTGAGGAAAGATCCCGACGTCGGCGCCATCTCGCGGATGTTCATGCAGGGGACGCCGGCCGCGACGGGTTCGAAGTTCCAGGTCTACCTCGGCGTCGACGACGCGTATCTGAAGCTGAAGCCGTGGATGACTCTCCAGCGCGGCCGCTTCTTCGCGGGAGGGGAGGAGGCCGAGGCGGTCCTCGGCTACAACGTCGCCGAGTACCTGAGGCTCGACCTCGGCGCCACGCTCGCGGCCGGGACGAAGGGGCAGACGGTGAAGGTCGTCGGCGTCTTCGACAAGAGCGGGACGCAGGACGACGGCCTCGTCTTCCTCCCCCTCGGCTTCGCGCAGGAGGCCTTCGACCGGCAGGGGAAGCTCACGGGCATCGCGGTGAAGCTCGCGCGCATCGAGAGGATGGACGCCTTCATCGAGCGGGCCTTCGAGATCCCGTCGGTGCAGGTGATCACGCTGGCGCAGGTGCGCGGGACGATCCTCGATCTCGTCGGGTCGGCGCGCGTCTTCATCACCGCCGCCGCCTTCGTCGCGATCCTGGTCGCCTCCCTCGGCGTCTTCAACTCGACGATGATGTCGGTCCTCGAGCGCTCTTTCGAGATCGGCGTGATGAAGGTGCTCGGCGCCTCGCCGGCCAACGTCTTCGCCATCGTCTGGATCGAGTCGGCCCTCATCTGCCTCGCAGGCGGCGTCGCCGGGGTCGCGCTCACGCTGGCCCTGGGCCGCTTCACGGAGGAGGCGGTGCGATCGGTGATCCCGTACGCGCCGCCCGGGCACATCGTCACCCTCACGGCGCCGATCGTCGGCGCGGGCCTTGCCGGCGCCCTCGCCATCGGCCTCCTCGCCGGATTCTACCCGGCGATGAAGGCCTCTCTTCTGCGGCCCATCCGATCGATGCGGGGGACGCTGTGAGCGACGCGCCGATCGTCGAGGCGCGCGGCGTCACGAAGACGTACGTGCGCGCGGCGGAGCGGATCGAGGCGCTCCGCGGCCTCGACATGATCGTGAGGCGCGGCGAGATGGTGGCCGTCACCGGCGAGTCGGGGTCCGGGAAGACGACGCTCCTCAACCTTCTTGGCTGCATCGATCACCCGACGGCGGGGAGCCTCCGGATCGCGGGGACGGCGGTCGAGAGCCTCAAGGAGAGCGCCCTGACGGGGCTGAGGCGCCGCGTCGTCGGCTTCGTCTTCCAGGAGTTCAGCCTGATCCCGTCGCTCACGGTGGAGGCGAACGTGCGCCTCCCGCTGATGTTCGGGCGGGAGGAGTCCCGGCCGGTCGGCGCGAAGCGCGCGGCGGAGCTCCTCGAGCGCGTCGGCCTGTCGCACCGGGCGCGCTTCCACCCGCGCGAGCTGAGCGGCGGCGAGGCGCAGCGAGCGGCCATCGCGCGCGCGCTCGTGAGGGAGCCGTCGCTCCTCCTCGCCGACGAGCCGACGGGCAACCTCGACCCGCGAAACGCCGCGTCGATCTTCGATCTCTTCGCCGAGCTGAACGCCCGCGAGCACCTGACGATCCTCGTCGTGACGCACAGCGAGGATCTGGCCGCGCGCGCCGGGCGCCGGCTCCACCTCGAGGACGGCCGCCTCGTCGACTCGTCCACTCACCGGAGGAACCCATGACGCCCTCGCCCACCGATTTCTCCCGGATCGTCCAGGTCGCCCTGGTCGTCTCGGACGTGAAGCGATCGATCGCTTTCTACCGCGACGTGCTCGAGATGAAGTTCCTCTTCGAGGTCCCGAATATGGCCTTCTTCGACTGCGGCGGCATCCGACTCCTTCTCGGACTTCCGGGCAAACCCGAGCACAAGAGCACGGGGTCGGTCGTCTACTTCAAGGTCGACGACATCCAGGCGGCGTACGCGCATCTCAAGGGCCGCGGCGCCCCCTTCACCGGCGAGCCGCACTTCCTCGCCCGGATGTCCGACCACGATCTGTGGCTCGTCCTCTTCCAGGATCCCGACGGCAACCACATCGGCCTGATGAGCGAGGTGCGGAAGTGAGGAGCCTCGTCCCCGGCGCCCTCCTGCTCGCGGCGGCGGCGCTCCTCGCGGGGGCCGCGCCGGCCGCGGGTCCGGCTTACGACCTGATCTTCGACGGGGGCCGCGTCGTGGACGGCACCGGCGCGCCGTGGTTCGTCGCCGACGTCGCCGTGACGGGCGATCGGATCGCGGCCATCGGAGATCTCTCGAAGGCGCGGGCGACGCGGCGCGTCGACGCGACGGGGCTCGTCATCACGCCGGGGTTCATCGACATGCTCGGGCAGAGCGAGTACAACGTCCTCGTCGACAACCGCGCCGCCAGCAAGATCACGCAGGGAATCACGACCGAGATCACCGGGGAGGGGCAGTCGATCGCTCCCATCAACGCGCGCATCGTCGAGGAGAGCAAGGAAGTCTACGAGCGCTACGGCGTGAAGCCGACGTGGACGACGATCGACGGCTACCTGAAGGCCCTCGAGCTGGCCCACCCCGCGATCAACCTCGGCACCTTCGTCGGCGAGGGGGGCGTCCGCAACCTCGTCGTCGGCGAGGACGACCGTCCGGCGACGTCGAAGGAGATCGAGGCGATGCAGGCGGCCGTCGCGCAGGCGATGGAGGAGGGGGCCTTCGGCCTCTCGACCTCGCTCCAGTACGTCCCCGACCGCTTCGCCTCGACCGATGAGATCATCGCCCTCGCAAAGGTGGCCGCCCGCTACGGCGGGACTTACATCACGCACCAGCGCAGCGAGTCCGACGCGATCGACACGAGCCTCGACGAGATCTTCCGGATCGCGCGCGAGGCGAAGATCCCGGCGCAGATCTACCACCTGAAGACCGCCTGCGCGAAGAACTGGGGGCGGATGCCCGGCGTGCTGAAGCGCATCAGCCAGGCGCGCGCCGAAGGGCTCGACGTCTCGGCCGACCAGTACCCGTGGACCGCCGGGCAGAACGGCCTCGACGCGAACCTTCCTCTGTGGGTGAGGGACGGCGGGCGCGACAAGCTGATCGAGAGGCTGAAGGACCCGGCCGTCCGCGCGCGCGTGAAGGCCGACATGGCGAAGGACGATCCGTCGTGGACGAACCAGTACCTGTGCTGCGGCGGCCCGGCGGGGATCCTGATCGCCAGCGTCCTCAATCCGGACTTGAAGAAGCACGAGGGCCGGCGCCTCGACGAGATCGCGCGCGCCGACGGGAAGGACCCGATGGACGCGCTGATGGACATCGTCTCGGCCGATCGGGCGAACACCTCGAACATCATCTTCATCATGAACGAGGACGACGTCCGCACGGCGCTGAAGAGCCCGCTCGTCTCGCTCGGCACCGACTCCCCCGCCGTCGCCGAGGACGGGATCTTCTCGCAGGAGAAGTCGCACCCCCGCGCCTGGGGGTCGACGGCCCGCATCCTCGGCCGCTACGTGCGCGACGAGAAGCTCCTCTCGATGGAGGAGGCGGTCCGGAAGATGACGTCGCTGCCGGCGTCACGGATGGGGCTCGCGGATCGCGGCGTCGTCCGGCCGGGGATGGCGGCGGACCTCGTGGCCTTCAACCCCGACACGATCCGCGATCGCTCGACGTATGAGGACCCGCTCCACTACAGCGTCGGGATCCCGTACGTGGCGATCAACGGAAAGCTCGTCGTGGACGGCGGGAAGATCACCGCCGAGCGTCCGGGGAAGGCGCTCCGGGGACCGGGGTGGACGGGGAGGAAGTAGGGTCAGGGAGCACAAGAGACCTCGAGATGCGTGCTTGGTTGATCCCAGTTCTGCTCGTTTTCGCGGCCTGGGCGCACGCCGCCGACCCCGCCCCGGTCGAGCCGCAACCGCCCACGGCTCCGACCCCTGCGTCCATCTTTCAGGCCGCCGCCCTGGCGATGGGAGGCGAGACGGCGGTCGCGGCGATCTCCACGATCGACGCCACCGCCTCCTGCGTCGGCCCGACGGGCCGCAAGTGGACGATGCGCGTCGCCTCGGCGCGGGACGGCCGGTTCCTCTTCGATCAGATCCACGAGGACGGCGGACACGACGCGGGCGGCTACGATGGAAAGGATGCTTGGGAGTGCTCGGCTCCCGGCACGCCCTGCACCGCGCTCGACGCCGCGGGCCGGAGCGCCCTTCAGGGGCACGAGTTCCACATGATCGCCCTGGCCCCCGAGAGCCGCTTCACGGGGCCGGCGGCGGCGAGCGCCGGTGACTTCGAGGGACACGCCGCGAGGATCGTGACGCTCCACGACGCGCTCGGCGCGCCCGTCGAGATCTTCTACGACGCGGCGAGCGGCCTCCCCCGCGGAGTGCGCCTCACGAACCACACCGGCCGGGGCGCGGAGTCGATCACCGTCGTCTTCGGGCGCTGGGAGAAAGTCGGCCCGCTGCGACTCTTCAAGCGCGCGGTCATCCGCCAGGGGGACGACACCTTCCGCTTCGACTTCGACGCGATCGAGCTGAACGGCGTCCCCGACGCCGCGTTCGTCCGACCGATGGACGCGTCGTCCCTGAATCGCTGAATGCCTTCCGGGCGTCGTCCTTTGGGTCGACAACGAGTTGTTGCTGGTTAGATTCTCTCGCCGTAGGATGAGGAGCCTCTTCGGCCGGTGGTAGCTCGAGTGGCGAGGGTGTATATTCGGGGGAGGCGAACGAAAAGCGAAACGACGGGATGCTCCATGCGCCCGCGGAGAAAGGAGGAGCGTCGTGACCGAGACAGCCAACCGATTCGTGCCAGATGAAGCCAAGTTCGCGGAGCTGATGCTCTACATCGCGAAAAAGTGCGAGGGCGATCCGACGTTTGGAGCGATCAAGCTGAACAAGCTTCTCTGGATCTCAGATTTCACCGCGTACGCAAAGTACGGGAAACCTGTCTCGGGAGTCGAGTATCAGAAACTCGCCCAGGGCCCCGCTCCCAGACCCCTGATGCCGATTCGAGAGCGGATGGTTCAAGTCGAGAGATCCGCAGCTATTCAGGAGTCAATGGTGGGCGCCTACAAGCAGCATCGGTTGATCGCTCTCCGCGAACCAGACTTGTCCGCATTCACCGGCAAGGAGATAGCCCTGATCGACGCCGTCATCGATCGCTGGCGGGGTGTCAGCGCCACCGACATCAGTGATGCGTCGCATGGGTTTCTCGGATGGAAGGCGGCCCGTGACGGCGAAACAATTCCTTACTCGACGGTGTTCGTCGTCGCGCGCCCGCTGACAGATGCGGAGAATGCTTACGCGATGACCATCGAACCGGAATGTCGTGGATAGGCTCAGGGTTGTCGTTGAAGGCGGCAAGTTCGCGACTCAAGCGCAGGATATCGCCGATGTCCAGAGGCTCGATGAGATTCTCGATGGAGTCAAGTGGATTCTGGCACGAACTCCGGAGCGCGGAATCCCCACGAAGCACTTGGGCGTGTGGGCCATCGCCACACTCGACTGGGAATCCTCACCGCTGCTGATTCTCTACTCGTTCGACTCGGAGCGTGTCGTCCTCGAATCGATCATCAAGACGGAACCTCGCGCCGACTGATCGCGCTCTTCTCGACTTCACTCAACCGCTGCGGCGATCACGGGTATCGCGCCCACGCAATTCCCTCTTGACACGGCCCCCGCGCGCATAAATACTTGCGCGCATGAATAAAGATGCATCGGGTGCGGCGCCGCGGCGGGAGGCGATCCAGAAGCTCGTCCGCGAGACCGAGATCCGCTCCCAGGACGACCTCCTCCGCGGTCTGAAAGCCCTGGGGTTCCAGGTCACGCAGCCGACGCTGTCGCGCGACGTGCGGGAGCTGGGGCTCGCGAAGACTCCGGCCGGCTACGTCGTCCCCGACGACATCCCCTCCCTCACCGCGACGAGGGCCGCGCTCCGGGCCCCCGAGACGCGGGAGGAGAGGCTGAACCAGGCGCTCCGTGACTACGTCGCGTCGGTGGAGGCGGCGGGCCCCATCGTCGTCATCCGCACGCCGCCGGCCGTCGCCCAGCCCGTCGCTCGCGCCATCGACGCCGCGGGGCTCGACGAGGTCGCGGGGACGATCGCGGGCGACGACACCGTGTTCGTCGCCGCGCGCGGGGCGGCCGCGGCGCAGCGCCTCACGGTCCGCTTCACCGCCCACGTGCGCCCCGAGCGCCGGGCGCGGCGGGCTCGCGCCTGATGGCGGAGTCGCCGAAAGTCCGGGTCTCGGTCGCCGGCGCCACGGGGTACGCTGGCGCCGAGTTGACCGCGCTTCTCGCATCCCATCCGAACGCCGAGATCGCGACGCTCCACGGGAGCGCGCGCGGCGAGACGGTCCCCTTCGAGCGCGTGCACGCCGCCCTCGCCGGGAAGAGCGGCCCGGCCGTCGAGCCCTTCGCCATGGATCGCCTTCTCGACTCCCGCCCCGACTGCGTCTTTCTCGCGACCCCGAACGAGACGTCGGCGGAGCTGGCCCCCGCGCTCGTGGCCTCCGGGAAGCGCGTCGTCGACCTCTCGGGGTCGTTCCGCCTCAAGGACGCGGCGGAGTTCGAGCGGTGGTACGGCTTTCCGCACCCCGACCCCGCGCTTCTCGAGACGGCGGTCTACGGCCTGACCGAGTGGTGCAACGGCGAGCTGCGCGCCGGCCGCCTCGTCGCCAACCCGGGGTGCTACCCGACGTCGATCCTCCTCGCGCTGCGCCCTCTTCTTCCCATCCTCGAGCCCGGGCGCGCGATCGTCTGCGACGGCAAGAGCGGCGTGTCGGGGGCGGGGAAGAAAAGCGACGTCAGCTTCTCGTTCGCCGAGCTCGCCGGGAACTTCAAGGCCTACGGCGTCGGCGCGCACCGGCACGAGCCTGAGATCCGGCAGGGGCTCTCGCTCGGCGACGACGCGCCGCTCGTCTTCGTCCCGCACCTCCTGCCGATCGTGCGCGGGATCCTCTCGACCCTCTACGTCGGCTTCTCGTCGCCGATGACGCCGGAGCGTCTCTCCGCGATCTACGACGACGCCTACCTGCGCGCCCCCTTCGTCCGCGTGCGGCCGCACGGCGATCTCCCGGACCTTCGGGCGGTGGTCGGCACACCGCGCGCCGAGATCGGATACCGGCTCCTCGAGGGCGGGAGGTCGGCGGTCGTCGTCTCGGTCATCGACAACCTCCTCAAGGGGGCCGCCTCGCAGGCGGTGCAGAACTTCAACCGGATGTACGGGTTCGACGAGACGGCGGGCCTCGCGTGAGCGGGATCTTCGTCGTGAAGCTGGGGGGGCGCATCCTCGAGGAGGAGAAGCCCCGCGAGGCGGCGCTCGACGCGATCGCGGCGCGCTTCAGGGCCGGGGACCGTTTCGTCGTCGTCCACGGCGGCGGCCGGCAGGTCGACGCCGCGCTCGAGCGCGCCGGAATCCCGAAGCGCACGCACGAGGGGCTCCGCATCACCGACGCCGCGACCCTCGACGTCGTCGTCTCGGTGCTCGCCGGGCTCGTGAACAAGCGGCTCGTGAGCGATCTCATCGCTCGAGGTATCGACGCGACGGGCATCGCGGGCTGCGACGGGGGGACGCTCGTGGCCGAGCCCCACCCAAGGGTCCATGGGGTCGATCTCGGCCGCGTCGGTCGCGTCGTCGCGTGCCGGCCCGCACTCCTTCTCGCGATCCTGGGCGCCGGGTCGCTCCCGGTCGTCGCCTCGATCGCGGCGACGGCGGGGGGCGAGCTCCTCAACGTGAACGCCGACGCGGCCGCCTCCGCCCTCGCCCCCGCGATCGGCGCGCGGCGGCTCCTCTTCCTCACCGACGTGGAGGGGGTCTTCGACGCCGACGGCAAGGTCGTCCGGAGAATCGACGCCGATGGGCTGGGGCGCCTTCTCGCGTCGGACGCCGTGCGCGGCGGGATGCGCCCGAAATTGACCGCCTCGCTCGAGGCGATCGCGCGCGGGGTGAGCGAGGTCGTCATCGCGGGGCCGCGGCGTCACGCCGCCGCCCTCGCCACAGGGAAAGGGGGAACGCGCGTTGGCGCTGCCTGAAGAGTCCACATCGGCCGTGGAGGAGCGGGAGCGCGCCTTCCTCCTCGGCACGTACACGCGGCGCGCCTTCCATCCCCGGCGCGGGCGGGGGGCCCGCCTCTTCGACGCCGACGGGAAGGAGCACTGGGATCTCCTCGCGGGGATCGCGGTCAACGCGCTCGGGCACGCGCACCCCGCGCTGATCCGGGCGCTTCGCGACGAGTCGAAGAATCTCCTGCACATCTCGAACCTCTTCTACCACCCGGCGCAGGGGCTCCTCGCCGAGAGGCTCGTGCGGGGCTCCGGGCTCTCGCGCGTCTTCTTCTGCAACAGCGGCACCGAGGCGAACGAGGCGGCGCTGAAGCTCGCGCGGCTGAAAAACCCGGGGCGCACCGAGATCGTCGCCCTCACGGAGAGCTTTCACGGGCGCACCCTCGGCTCGGTCTCGATCACGGGGCACGAGGCCTACCGCGCGCCGTTCCACCCGCTGGTTCCCGGAGCGCGGTTCGTGGCGCCGAACGACGAGGCCGCGCTCGCATCGGCGGTCTCTTCAGCGACGCTGGCGATCTTCGTCGAGCCGATCCAGGGAGAAGGGGGGATCATCCCGATGACCCCCTCGTTCCTCGCCCTCGCGCGCCGCCTCGCCGATCGGACCGGCGCCCTGCTTGTTTTCGACGAGATTCAATGCGGCCTCGGCCGCACGGGGTCGCTCTTCGCCTTTCAGCGCACGGGGGTCGTCCCCGACATCGTCACGATGGCGAAGCCCCTCGGCGGCGGCCTCCCCCTCGGCGCCGTCGTGACCGGCCCGGCGCTCGACGGGGTCATCAAGCCGGGGCAGCACGGCACGACCTTCGGCGGCAACCCCATCGCGTGCCGCCTCGGCCTCACCCTCCTCGACGAGATCGAGCGGAAGGGCCTCCTCGCGAAGGTCGCGGCGATGGGTGCATGGTTCGGGAAGACGCTCCGGAAGGCTCAGAAGAAATGCCGCGCGATCACCGACGTCCGGGGCGCGGGTCTCATGTGGGGGATCGAGATGGATCGGGAGGCCGGTCCCGTGGCGAAGGAGCTCCTCGCCCGCGGATTCGTCGTCGGGACGTCGCGGGAGCGGGTCCTCAGGATCCTCCCGCCGTACGTCGTCCCCCGGGCGGCCCTCTCGAAGTTCGTCGTCACGCTCACGCAGATTCTCACGGACGCGCAACCATCATCGGAGATGACTCCATGAAGACGAAGGTCCGCAGGGTCGCCCTCGCCTACTCCGGCGGGCTCGACACCTCGATCATCATCCCCTGGCTGAAGGAGACTTACGGCTGCGAGGTCGTCGCCGTGACGGTGGACGTCGGCCAGCAAGAGGAGACGTCGGGACTCGGCGCGAAGGCGCGCCGCACCGGCGCGGCCGGCTTCCACCTGGTGGACGCCCGGGAGGAGTTCGCGAAGGACTACATCTTCCCGGTCCTGCGGGCCGGCGCCATCTACGAGCGCGACTACCTCCTCGGCACCGCGACGGCGCGCCCGCTGATCGCGAAAAAGCAGGCCGAGATCGCCCTCGCGACCGGCTGCGACGCCGTCGCGCACGGCTGCACCGGCAAGGGGAACGACCAGGTGAGGTTCGAGCTCGCCTACCAGGCTCTCGCCCCGGAGCTCTCCGTCATCGCGCCGTGGCGAGAGTGGGGGATCTCCTCGCGCGAGGAGGCGATCGACTACGCCTCCGCGCGCGGCATCCCCGTCCCCGTCACGAAGAAAGACCCGTACTCGCGCGACCGGAATCTGTGGCACCTCTCGCACGAGGGAGGGCCCCTCGAGGACCCCGCCTTCGAGCCCGAGGAGAGGATGTTCCAGCTCACCGTCTCGCCGAGGAAGGCGCCGGCCACGCCCGAGCGCGTGACCGTCGGCTTCGAGTCGGGGATCCCCGTCAGCGTGAACGGGCGCAAGCTCTCCCCCGCGAAGCTCGTCGAGACGCTCAACGCGATCGGCGGGCGCCACGGCGTGGGCCGCGCCGATCTCGTCGAGAACCGCCTCATCGGGATCAAGTCGCGCGGCGTCTACGAGACGCCGGGGGGGACGATCCTCGTCGCGGCGCTGAAGGCGCTGGAGTCCCTCACCCTCGATCGCGACTCGGTGCACGAGAAGGAGCGCCTCGCCCTCCGCTACGCCGAGATCGTCTACTTCGGGCAGTGGTTCTCGCCGCTGCGCGAGGCGCTCGAGGGGTTCATGACGTCGATCGCCGCGAACGTCACCGGCACGGTCGCCCTCAAGCTCTACAAGGGGACGGCCGCCGTCGTCGGCCGCGAGTCGAGCCGTTCGCTCTATTCGAGCCGCCTCGCCTCGTTCGACATGAGCGGCTACGACGCGAAGGACGCCGCCGGCTTCATCCACCTCTTCGGCCTCCCCACCCGCGGCCGGGCCCGCCTCGCCCCGCGCGAGGCCATCCCCGTCGACGCGCGCCGCGCGGCCTCGAAGTGAGGGCGCAGTTGAAGGAGCGGCGGATGTGGGGCGGCCGCTTCCAGGGAGATCCGAGCGCGCTCCTCCGGGCGCTGAACGACTCGTTCGCCGTCGATCACGTGCTCCTCGACGAGGACATCGAGGGATCGATCGCCTGGGCCGTCGCGCTCCGCCGCGCAGGAGTCCTCAAGGAGACCGAGGCGAAGAGGATCACGCACGCGCTCGCGGAGATCCGCGAGGCGTGCAAGGTTTCGCCCCCGAGCACATCCCGGCATGAGGACGTGCACTCCTTCGTCGAGGCGGCGCTCGCCCTGAAGGTCGGCCCCCTCGCCGGCAAGCTCCACACGGGCCGCTCGCGAAACGATCAGGTGGCGACCGACTTCAGGCTCCACCTCCTGCGCGCCCTCGCCGCCGCGCGGGGCGCCGCCCTCGACCTCGCCGCGGCCCTCGCCCGACGCGCGATCGAGGAGGCGGCGACGCCGATGCCCGGCTACACGCACCTCAAGCAGGCCGAGCCCGTCACCTTCGGCCACTGGTGCCTCGCGTACGTCGAGATGCTCCTTCGGGACGCCGACCGCCTCGCCGCCGCCCGCGATCGGGGGGATGAATGCCCGCTCGGCTCGGCGGCGCTCGCCGGCACTCCCCTGCCGATCGATCGCCATCGCCTCGCGAAGTCCCTCGGCTTCGCGCGGCCGTCGGCAAATTCCATCGACGCCGTCTCGGATCGCGACACGGCGATCGACTTCCTCGCCGCCGCGTCGATCCTGCTCATGCACCTGTCGCGCCTCGCGGAGGATCTGATCTTCTTCACCTCGGACGAGGCCGCGTACCTCGAGCTCCCCGACCGCCTCGCGACGGGCTCCTCGCGCATGCCGCACAAGAAGAACCCCGACATCCTCGAGCTGACGCGCGGCCACGCCGCCCGCTCGATCGGCGATCTGACCGGGCTCCTCTCCCTGATGAAGGGGCTCCCCCTCGCCTACGACAAGGACATGCAGCTCGACAAGGAGCCGGTCTTCCGCGCCGGGGCCACGCTCGCCCTCGTCCTCCCCGCGATCTCCGCGATCGTGGACGGCGTGCGCCTCAACCGCGAGCGGATGCGCGAGGCGGCCTCGGGGGACCTTCCGCTTGCGACCGAGCTGGCCGACTCGCTCGCGCGGCGCGGCGTTGCCTTCCGCGACGCCCACGAGATCGTCGGACTTCGTATCGCCGCGGCTGTAAGACGCCGCGTCGCCTTGGCCGACTTGCCAGTGGGGTCGGGGGTCACCCGGTCCGATCTCGCCTCGCTCGACGTGATGAAGGCGCTGAACCGCCGGCGCGCCCTCGGCGGGACGGCCCCGGCGCGCGTGAAGGCCGCCGCCCGCGCCGCCCTGGCGCGGATCGGGCGGAAGAGAGGCTCACGTTGAGGCTGCCCAAGGGGTTTCTCGCGAGCGGCGTCCGCGCCGGGATCCGGAAGAAGCGCCCCGACGTCGCGATGATCGTCGCCCCCGACGGCGCCGCGGCCGCCGCGATCTTCACGAAGACGCAGCTCCAGGCCGCCCCGGTCGTCCTCTCGCGCCTCGCGATGCGGAAGAACGGCGGACGCGTCCGGGCCGCCGTCGTCAACGCGGGGTGCGCCAACGCCGTCACCGGCCGCGCGGGACTGGACGCGGCGCGCCGGGTGCGGGAAAGGGCGGCTTCGCTTCTTTCATGTTCTCCCGAAGAGATCTTCCTCGCCTCGACCGGCGTCATCGGCGTCGTCCTCCCGGACGCGAAGGTCCGCGCGGCCCTCCCCGACGCGATCAACCGCCTCTCCCCGTCCGGCCTCGACGCCGCCTCGCAGGCGATCCTGACGACCGACGTCGGACCGAAGGTCGCGCACGCGACCTTCCGTCATGGCGCCCGGCGGGGGCGCGTCGTCGGCTTCGCGAAGGGGGCGGGGATGATCCACCCGAACATGGCGACGATGCTCGCCTTCGTTCTCACGGACGTCGAGGCTTCGCCTGCGCTCCTCAAGGCCGCGCTCGTCGAGGCGGCGGACCGGAGCTTCCACACGATCTCGGTGGACGGCGACACCTCGACGAACGACTCGGTGCTGCTGATGGCCTCGGGAAAGCTCGGCGGTGCGGCGCTGACGTCGTTCGACGAGGCTTCCGCGTTTCGTCAGGCGCTGATCGCAGTCTGCCGGGACCTCGCCCACATGATCGTGCGGGACGGCGAGGGGGCGACCCGCCTGATGGAGATCAACGTGTGCGGTGCACGGAGCGAGCGCGACGCGAAGGCGGCGACGCACGCCGTGGCGACCTCCCCTCTCGTGAAGACCGCCCTCGCGGGGGGGGACCCGAACTGGGGGCGCATCCTGGCGGCCGTCGGTCGGAGCGGGGCGCGGTTCTCGAGCCGGCGCGTGTCGCTGTCGGTGGGGGGGCTTTCCCTCGTGGTCGGCGGCGAGCCGGCGCTCTACCGCGAGAAGGACGCCGTCCGCCTCTTCTCGAAGGAGAGGGTCGTCGTGACGGTGGACCTCGGCGCGGGGAAGGCGACGTCGTCGAGGGTCACCTGCGATCTCGGCCACGACTACATCACGATGAACGCGGAGTACAGGACGTAGTCATGATGAAGGGGCGCCCCGTCGCGCGGACCATCGACGAGTACCTCGCCGGAGTCCCGGGCGACGCGCGGGCGGCTCTCGAGAAGATCCGAAGGACGATCCGGGCGGCAGCGCCGAAAGCCACCGAGGTGATCAGCTACCAGATGCCGGCCTTCAGGGACACGCGCCTTCTGGTGGCGTTCGCGGCTTTCAAGAACCATTGCAGCTTGTTCCCGATGAGCATGGCGGCCATGGCTGCGCACAAGGCGGAGCTCGCCCGATTCGAGACCGCCAAAGGAACGATCCGGTTCACGGTCGACAAGCCGCTCCCCGCCTCTCTGGTCCGAAAGATCGTGAAGGCGAGGGTGGCGGAGAACGCGGCGAAGGACGTAGGCCGCCGGCTGTTCTAGAATGGTCGCCTGTGTTGAACGTCCTTCTCGCCGCCACCCTCGTCACCCTCACCGCGACGCCGTTCCCCCTCCCCGGCGCCTCGGGGGCCATCGGCTTCGACGACCTCTCCTTCTTCCCTAAGCTCAAGCGCGTCGTCATCCCCGCGGGGCGCGCCGGGAGCCTCTACCTTATTGATCCCAACTCAAGAGCGGCCGAGCCCGTCACCGGCTTCAGCGCGGAGGCCCCCGGGAAGGGCGGACACGGCGAGGGGGTCACGTCGGCGGACTTCGGCCGGGGGCTGATCTTCACCACCGACCGGACCTCGAAGAAGCTCGACGTCGTCGACCCCTTCTCGAAGAAGATCGTCTCGAGCGTGCCGCTCCAGGGGGGCCCGGACTACGTCCGGTGGGTCGAGAAGACGGAAGAGCTGTGGGTCACCGAGCCGGAGGACGATCGGATCGAGATCTTCTCCCTGCCGCCGGGGGCCGCCCCGGTCCCCGAGCACAAGGCCTTCCTCAAGGTGCCGGGAGGGCCGGAGAGCCTCGTCATCGACGGCGACCGCGCGTACACGAACCTGTGGGAGGACGCGACGATCGCGCTCGACGTCAAGGCACGCGCCTTCAGCGGCCACTGGCCGAACGGGTGCAAGGGATCGCGCGGCCTCGCGCTCGACGCGAAGCGCGGGTTCCTCTTCGTCGGCTGCGCGGAAGGAAGGGCCGCCGTCCTCGACGCGCGCCACGGCGGGAAGCTCCTCGACGAGATCCGAAACGGCGACGGCGTCGACATCATCTCCTTCGACCCCGGCCTCTCTCATCTTTACTTCCCCGGCGGAAAGAGCGCGACGATGGCCATCCTCGGCGTCGCCGACTCCGGGAAGCTCTCGCTCCTCGGGACGGTGAAGACCGCGGCCGGAAGCCACTGCGTCGTCGTGGACGACCAGCATCAGGCCTGGGTCTGCGACCCGCAGGCCGGGGGGCTCCTCCTCGTCGCGGACACGCTTCCCGCAGCCCTCCCGTGACGGCAACGCGCGCCGCGGTCCTTCTTCTCTCGGCGTGCGCCGCCTTCGCCGACGCGCCGGCCCCCGACACCGCGCCCCTCACCCTCGATCAGGCGATGGAGATCGCCCTCGCGCACAACCCGACCCTCGCCGCCGCGCGCTTGTCGGGGGCGACGGCGGCCGCGCAGATCGGCGTCGCGAGCGAGCGGCCGAACCCGGCGCTGACGATCGAGGAGGACAGGGAGACCCCTAAGGATTCGCTCACGCTGTCGTTCCCGGTGGAGGTCGCGGGGAAGCGCGGGAAGCGCGTCGACGTCGCCGAGGCGGGGCGCAGGAGCGCCGACGCGGCCGTCGCCGCGGCGATCGCCGACACGCGCGTCGCCGTGAGGCGCGCCTTCTACGGCCTCGCCGCGGCGGAGCGACGAGCCGAAGAGCTCCAGGCGATCCGGGACCTCGCCGCGCGCACCTCGGCCGCCGCCAAGGATCGCTTCGAGTCGGGGGCCGCCCCGAGGCTCGACCTCCTGCAGGCCGAGCTCGCCGGCGGCGACGCGCAGAACGGCCTTCGCGAGGCGCGCGCGCGGATCGCCGCCGCGGGGGCCGATCTGAACACGGTCCTCGGCCGGACTCCGGGAGAGCCGGTGTCGGTGGCGACCGGGCTCGACGCGGCCGAGCAGATCTCCGCCGACACGGCGACCTCGATCGCCCTCGCCTCGAGCGCCGAGCTGGCCATCGCGAACGGCCGCGTCGAGGAGGCCCGCGCGCGCGTGACACTCGCGAGGGCGCAGAGGATCCCCGACCCCGTCCTCGACGCCGCCGTGACGCACCGCGGAGAGCCCGACTTCGACTGGGGATGGCGCGCGGCCGTCTCGTTCGAGCTCCCCCTCTTCACGACGCACCGCGCCCTCGTGGCGGCCGAGTCGGCGGCGCTCTCGCAGGCGATGGCGGAGCGCGATGCCCTCGACGCGCGGATTCGAGGGGATGTCTTCTCGGCGCAGGCCGTGGCCGCGGCGTCGAGGGAGCAGTACATGACCTTCCGGGATGAGATGCTGCCGCGCGTGGCGGAGGTGGAGAAGATGGCCGAGGACTCGTACCGCTCGGGGCAGACGGGACTCGTCGCGATGCTGCAGGCGCTCCAGACGGCGCGCGATCTGAGGCTCCGGGCCGTCCAGGCCGGCCTCGACTACCAGCTCGCCGTCGCGGATCTCGAGCGGGCGATGGGAGCGCCGCTGCCATGACGCTCTCAGCGTCAGTGAACATGCCGCGCGCCGCGTTCACCCTCGCGCTGCTTCTCGGAACCGCCGCCTGCGCGGAGCCGAAGGAGGAGATCGAGACTTCCGAGAGCGTCCCCGTCGCGGTGCAGCAGGTCCGGCGAGGGACGATCAAGGCCACCGTCTGGGCGACGGGGATCGTGAAGCCGGCCCCCGACGCCGAGATGATCGTGACGGCACCGCAGTCGGCGCGGATCGCCGAGATCCCGAAGGCCGAAGGGGAGTCGGTGCGCCGCGGGGATCTGCTCGTCAGATTCGAGATCCCGTCGCTCCACGCGGACCAGGAGGCGCGGGCCTCGGACCGCGCGCGCGCCCGCGCCCGCCTCGAGAACGCGCAGGCGGCCGCCACGCGCGTGGCCGGCCTGTTCGCCCGCGGCATCGCGGCGGGGAAGGAGGTCGAGGACGCCGAGCGCGAGCTGGCCGAGGCGAAGGCCGCCGTCTCCGAGGCCGAAGGCGGCGTGACGGCCGCGGGACTTCTCGGGCAGCGCGAGACGGTGACGGCGCGCTTCGACGGCCTCATCGCCGCGCGCTTCCACAATCCCGGAGATCTCGTCGAGCCAGGCTCCGGGGATCCGATCCTTCGCGTCATCGACCCGCGGCGCCTCCAGGTCGAGGCCTCCGTCCCCCTCAGCGTCCTCGCGAAGGTCGCCGTGCGTGACCCGGTGGTCATCCGCGGGCCCGAGGAGGGAGGGGGCGTGGCGGGGGTGGTGACGGGCCGCGCCGCCGCCGTGGAGCCGCTGTCGGCCACGGCGCGGATTCGCGTCGCCTTCACGAGCCCGACGGCGCTGCCGGCCGGCACCCCCGTCCAGATCGAAATTGAGACGGACGCGCACGAGGGCGCCCTGCTCGTCCCGATCGCGGCCCTCGTCCGCGAGAAGGAGGAGAGTTTCCTCTACGTCGTCGACAGGGGGGGGCACGCCCACCGCAAGACGGTCGGGGTCGGCATCGTCGCGCTCGCCGACGCCGAGATCCTCTCGGGCGTGGCCGAGGGGGATGCGGTCATCGTCCAGGGACAGCAGGCGCTCCCCGACGGCGCCGCCGTCTCCGTCGAGGCGCGATGAACCCGGCGCGCGTCGCGGACCATCACGCCCGCGCGGTCCTCCTCCTGACGATTTTCGCCGCCGCGGCGGGAGCGTTCGCCCTCTCCACGCTGCCGAGCGGCATCTACCCGACCCTGGAGTTCCCCCGCATCCTCGTCATCGCGCACAACGACAGCGCCCCTCCCCGCTCGATGATGCTCACGGTGACGCGCCCGCTCGAGCAGGCGGTGATGGAGGTGCCGGGGGTGCGGCGCGTCCGCTCGAGGACCTTCCGGGGGGCGACCGAGATCTCGGCGAATTTCCAGACGGGCACCGACATGGTCGTGGCCCTCCAGCAGCTCCAGGGGCGCGTCGATGAGGCGCGCGCGGGGCTGCCGGCGGACGTCGATCTCACCGTCGAGCGCCTCACGCCGGCCGCCTTCCCGATGTACAGCCTCAACCTCACCGGCGGCCTCCCCATCGCGGACCTGAGGGACTACGCCTTCTACGTCATCCGCCCGGAGCTGGCGCGCGTCGCCGGCGTGGGCCGCGTCGAGGTCCTCGCGAGCGACACGCGCGAGGCCGAGGTCGTCGTCGATCCGGTCAAGCTCTTCTCGGCCGGGCTCACGGTGCAGGACGTGAGCGCCGCCCTCCGCTCGGCCAACAGGCTCTCGCCGGTCGGCCGCTATCCCGAAGGGGGGAGGCAGCACCTCGTCCTCGTCTCCGGCCTCTGGGACTCCATCGATCAGATCGCGACGACGCCGATCGCCACCCGGCAGGGAGCCACGCTCCGGGTCTCGGACGTGGCGAGCGTTTTCCCCGGCGCGCCGGACCGCACGCTCCTCGTCACCGGCAACGGCGCGGACGCGGCCATCGTCAGCGTGTCGCAGCAGGTCGGGGCGAGCATCCTCGCGGTGCGCGACGGGATCGAGTCGGCCGTCGCCTCGCTCAGCCGGACGCTCCCCTCCGGGCTCAAGGTCTCGAAGGTCTACGATCTCGCCGAGTTCGTCGCGGCGGCGATCGCGAGCGTGCGGGACGCCATCCTGATCGGCTCCGTTCTCGCCGTCGTCGTCCTCATCCTGTTCCTGCGCGACTGGCGGATGACCCTCATCGCCGCGATCACGCTCCCGCTCACGGTCCTCTCGACCTTTCTCTTCATGAGCTTCTTCGGCCAGACGATCAACCTCATGTCGATGGGAGGGCTCGCCGTCGCCATCGGGCTCGTCATCGACGACGCCGTCGTGATCGTCGAGAACATCCACCGGAAGCTCGGGCACCGGGACGCCATGCGCGCCGTCGAGGCGGCCACGGGGGAGCTCGTGGCCCCGGTCGTCGGATCGACGCTGACGACGGTGGTCGTGATGCTCCCTCTGGGCCTCCTCGGGGGCGTCGCGGGGCAGTTCTTCCGATCGCTCTCCTTCACCCTCTCGACCGCGGTCCTCATCTCGCTCGTCCTCGCGCTCACCCTCATCCCTCTCCTGAGCATCTTCGCGTACCGGAAGGAGTCGCAGATCCACCGCAAGCTGGCGAAGTCCGGGCGGCTGGAGACGACGTACGCGCGGGCGCTCGGAGCCGCGATGCGGCACCCCGCCCTCGCCTTCGGCTCGATGATCGCCCTCGCGGCGCTCGCGGCGGGGCTCTACGCCGTCGTCCCGTCGGGGTTCCTTCCCGAGATGGACGAAGGGGGGTTCGTCATCGACTACCTGACGCCGCCCGGCACCGCCCTCGAGGAGACGGACCGGCTCGTCCGCAAGGTCGAGGCGATCGTCTCGGCCGTTCCCGAGGTCGCCTCGTTCTCGCGGCGCACCGGGTCCGAGCTGGGCCTCTTCGCGACGCAGCAGAACAAGGGGGACATCCTGGTCCGGCTGAAGCCGCGCTCCGAGCGATCGAAGAGCGCCGACGAGGTGATTGCCGAGGTGAGGCCGAAGGCGATCGAGGCGGCCCCCGGCGCCGAGATCGAGTTCGCGCAGCTCCTCCAGGACATGATCGGCGATCTCGAGGGGGCGCCGACGCCGATCGAGGTCAAGATTTTCGGCGACGACCCCGAAACCCTCTCGAAGCTCGCGGAGGAAGCGGAGCCCATCCTGAGGACCGTGGACGGCGTCGTGGACATCGTCGGACCCCATCGCGGCAACCCCGAGCTCTCCTTCGACATCGACACCGTCGCCGCCGGGCGGGCGGGGCTCTCCGTGGACGCGATCTCGAGCCAGCTCTCCGCCGCGTGGCTCGGGGACATGGCGACCGACCTCAGGCTCCTCGATCGGACCATCCCGGTGAGGGTCCGGTATCCCGACGCCGATCGCTTCGATCCCGCGCGGCTCGGGAACACGCCGATCCGGGGCGAGGGGGGGCGCGTCGTCCCCGTCTCCGCCCTCGCCCGCGTGGTCGCGAGCGACGGGCAGAGCGCGCTGACGCGCGAAAACTTGAGGCAGATGGGGCTCGTCACGGCGCGGCTCGAAGGACGGGACCTCGGGAGCGCCGTGGCCGAGCTCCAGGCGCGCCTCCAGAGTATGAAGCTCCCGGTGGGATACTCGCTCGAGGTGGGAGGGCAGTACGCCTCGCAGCGCGCGGCGTTCAAGGAGCTGGTCACGGTCTTCGGCGTCGCGGCCTTTCTCGTCCTCACGATCCTGGTCATCCAGTTCCGCGCCTTCGTCCCGGCCGTGCTGATCCTCGCGGCCGCGCCCCTCTCCTTCGGCGGGGCGTTCCTCCTCCTGTGGGCGTTCGGCGCCGAGCTGAACGTGTCGGCGGCGATGGGGCTCATCCTCCTGGTCGGCCTCGTCGTGAAGAACGGCATCGTGATGATCGACTACGCGCACCGCCTCCATGCGGGCCACGGGGGCTCCCCCGGCCGTCCCATGCGCGAGGCGATCGCGGAGGCGGCGCGCGTGAGGCTCCGCCCGATCCTCATGACGACCTTCTGCACCCTCTTCGGCCTCCTCCCCCTCGCCCTCGGCCTCGGCTCGGGGGCCGAGCTGCAGAAGCCGCTGGCCCTCGCCGTCATCGGCGGCCTGGGGCTCTCCACGCTCGTCACGCTCCTCGCCGTGCCGTCGATGTACGCGGCGATGAGGAGGGAAGGGACGCCGCCGGCCTTGCCAACTTGACCTCTCAGGACTACATTATGGTCATGAAGACGGTCAAGATCGCGGATCTCAAGGCACGTCTCAGCGAGCACCTTCGCGAGGTCCGACGCGGGGGCACCCTGACGATCATGGATCGGAGCACGCCCATCGCCTGGGTGATCCCCTATGCCGCGGGAGGCGAAGCGCTCGTGGTGCGTGAGCCGGCCGGAAAGTGGGCGTCCCCGAGCAAGGTCCCCTTGCCGCCGCCGCTCAAGGTCGATATCGATATCGTGGCGCTCCTGCTCGAGGAGCGGGAGGGCGAGCGCTGATCGCCTACCTCGACTCGTCGGTGCTGCTCCGAATCATCCTCGGGCAGAGTGGCCGCCTGAAGGAGTGGAGATCGATCCAGCGGGGGGTCGCGAGCTCTCTCGTGGAGGTCGAGTGCCTCCGGACGCTCGATCGCCTCAAGCTCCGTAAGGAACTCCGCGACGAGGAGATCACGGTCCGGCGCGAGGCCTTCTTCCGGCTCTTCGAGGAGGTCGAGGTCGTGGAGCCGACGCGCGCGGTGCTTTCACGAGCGTCTCTTCCCTTCCCCGTTCCGCTGGGAACCCTCGACGCCATCCATCTTTCGACCGCGTTGCTCTGGCGGGAGCGCGGCCGCGCGGATCTCGTCATGGCGACCCACGATGCCGCCCTGAGCGCCGCCTCCCGGGCCTGCGGCCTGCGGGCCGTGGGGGTCTGACCGGGCACCCCCCTGATCTCCCGAAAACGGCTGTTAACGCCTCCCCCCTCCCCCCCGTTGTAGGGGGGGCAGGAGGAAGACAACGATGCACGAACTGGCACCGATCCTTGGGATGTGGGGCATGTTCGCCGTGATTGGCTGGTCCGTCTACGTGATCATGCACAACCGCAGGCAGCAGGCCGTGGCGAAGACCCAGGCCGAGATGCAGGCCAAGCTCCTCGACAAGCTCAGCTCCAGCCAGGATCTGGGAGAGTTCCTCAAGACCGACGCGGGGCGGCACCTCTTCGACGCCACGACGGCCCCCGAGCCATCGAGCCCGTACCGGCGGATCCTGGGTTCCGTGCAGGCGGGGCTGATCCTGGCCCTCCTCGGCGGCGCGACGTTCCTGTTCGCGGGGAAGATCCCGGACGCCGATCAGGAGCTGACGGTCTTCGGCGCCATGTGCTCGGCGGTCGGGGTCGGGTTCCTCATCTCCTCGGTCGTCTCCTATAAACTCTCGCAGAGCTGGGGGCTCTTCGAGCGCCGCAACGGAAGCGCGAAGTAGGCGGCGGGCGGGGGGAGCATGACGTCAGGGATGAGCGTCGCACTCGACCGCATCGCCGCGCGGGAGGAGGCGCTCGAGGCGTTCAGCATGGATGAGGACGAGTTCCGCGAGCTCTACGCCCGGACCTCGCGCCCCCTCCACGGCTATCTGTGCCACATCTCGGGGAGCGTCACCCTCGCCGACGACCTGCTGCAGGAGAGCTACTACCGGTTCCTCCGCGCGCGCCGCCCGAAGATGACCGACGACCAGATGAAGTCGTACCTGTTCAAGATCGGCGCGAACCTCGTTCGCGATCACCTTCGTGGGGCGAAGCACCGGGAGCTTCCCGCGGCGGAGGGGCTCATCGAGTCGACGGCCGGGGCCGGCGACGAGGGGGAGGCGGCCGGCCGGCGCGCCGACATCGCGCGCGTGCTGAGCGAGATGACCCCGCGCTACCGGCAGCTCCTCTGGATGGCGTACGTCGAGGGGGCGAGCCACGTCGAGATCGCGGAGGTCGTCGGGCTCAAATCCCAGAGCGTGCGCCCGCTGCTCTTCAGGGCGCGCGAGAAGATGCTGTCGCTTCTGAAGAAGCACGGCCTCGCGCCGGCGAACGCCGGCGAGGTGAATCGATGAACATCCCGGTGTGCGACCGCGAGGAGGCCGTCCTCCGCGCCAGCCGGCAGGATCGCTGGACCGACGAGCTGCGCGAGCACGCCCGCGGCTGCGCCGTCTGCGCCGACGTCGCGCTGGCGGCGAGCTTCATGAACATGGGAAGCGCCGCGGCGGCCGATCACCCCCTGCCGGACGCGGGTCTGGTCTTCTGGAAGGCGCAGCTCCGTGCGAAGCGAGACGCCGTCGCGCGGGCCACGCGCCCCATCGCGGTCGTCGAGCAGGCCGCGTGGGCGTGCGCGATCGTCGTCGTGGGGGCCGCGGCCGTGTGGGCGGTTCCTGCATTCATGGGATCGATGAGCGCCGTGGCCGTCGCCTCGGCTCCAGCAACAACGGCCGCGCAAGGCTCCGGGCTCGGGCTCGGTGCGCTGCTCGCGCTCGCGCTCCTCCCCATCGCCCTCACCATCACCGTCATCCAGACCGCGAAAGTCCGGAAGTAGTGCCGATACCCGATTCTCGTCATCGGGGCCGTGGCGCTCATCGCGATCGCTGCCGGGGTCGTCGATCTCTCGAAGACCGACTGGGGGAAGGCGTGGACCACGTTCGAGCGGGCGAGCCTCGCGACTTTCCTCGTCGCCATCCTCACCGAGGAGGGTTTCTTCCGTGGGTGGCTCTGGGCCTCCCTGTCACGCGGCGGGGTGGGGGCTGCTCCGCGGAATGTCGGGCTCGGTGGTCGTCTCGAGCCTGAGCCACGGGCTGTGGAACGGCCTGGCCTACGTCTTCTTCGGGTTCGGGGCGAAGATCGGCGCGCTCGGCGTCGCCAACACCGCGATCTTCGGTCCCGAGGTCGGCGTGCTCGGGCTCGCGATCAACGCGACGTTCGTCGCGCTCATCTGGCGGTGGTGGGCGCGGCGGGTTACAGCGGGAGGGGCTGGCCGTGCCGGTCGAGGATCGCTCCCGACTGCTCCGGCGTCAGCGCTTCGATCGTCCGGATGAGCGCCGCGACGGACTCGGCGATCCCGAGCGTCGCGCTCGCCCCGCCCATGTCGGTGCGAACCCAACCGGGATGAAAAGCGGCGCTCACGACGCCGTCGCGCGACAGCTCGAGCGCGAGGAGCTTGGCGACCATGTTGAGGGCCGCCTTGCTGATGCGGTACGACCAGGTCCCGCCGCTCCGGTTGTCGGTGATCGATCCCATGAGCGACGAGATGTGCACGAGCTTCGGTGACGCACCGCGCTTCAGGAACGGGAGCAAGGCGCGGCTCACGCGAATCGGCCCGAGCGAGTTCACGTCGAAGACGCGCCGCACCTCGTCGAGGTCGAGTTCGGCGAGCGAGCCGCCGCGGGTGCCGGCCATCGCCGCGTTGTTGACGATCATGTCGAGGGCGTCGGTCATCCCGCCGACTGTCGCCGCGGCCGATGCCACGGAGGCGTCGTCGGAGACGTCACAGACCACGCCATGGAGCCTCCCCGGAAAATCGCGCCCGAGTGACGTCAGGCCCTTCGAGGCGCCGGGGTCCCGCGCGAGGGCGAACACTTCGCACCCGGCGGCGAGCCACTGCGACGCGAACTCCAGGCCGAGGCCTCGGCCGGCTCCCGTGACGGCGACCCGCTTCATTTGGCCTTCACGAACTCGAGCGCGGCCGAGTTGAGGCAGTAGCGCTGTCCCGTGGGCCGGGGGCCGTCCGGGAAGACGTGGCCGAGATGACCTCCGCAGCGGCTGCAGACGACCTCGGTCCGCCGCGTGAAAAGGCTTCTGTCCTCGTGCTTCTCGATCGCGGCGGGAGCGAGGGGGTCCCAGAAGCTGGGCCACCCCGTCCCCGACTCGAACTTCGTCGCGGAGCTGAAGAGATCCTGCGCGCACGCGACGCACCGGTACATGCCGGCCTCGTGGTTGTCCCAGTACTTTCCCGTGAAGGCGCGCTCCGTCCCCTTCTGGCGGACGATCTTGTACTGCTCGGGGGTGAGGAGCTGCTGCCATTCAGCGTCGGTCCTCTCAATCCTGTCTGGCCTGTCGGGTCTTTCGGTCATGATCACTTCTCCGTGTGCGAGTGAGCTCCGTCCCAGTCGGCCGGGGGCGGCTCGGCGGCGAACCCGGCGATCCGCTCCATATATAGATGATAGAGCCTCTCGTGAGGTGTCGCGTTCCCGAGGGCTTCCAGTTTCTCCCGCGCGGCGGCCCACTCCCGCCTCCGGAACTCGGCCAGCGCCTCGTGGTACCCCTTGAGCCTGACGAGCGCCGCGGCATCGACGTCCCGCTCCTCCCCGAGGGGCTGGTGCATCGTCACGGCGGCGGCGCGTCCCTTCACCCGGGCCCGATCGATCTCGCGGTAGACGAAGCCGGCGGCCTTGTCGCGGGTCGCCTCGCTGACGAGGATCGGGACGCCGTACACCTTCGTGAGCCCCTCGAGGCGCGACGCGAGGTTCACCCCGTCGCCGATGGCGGTGTAGTTGAGCCGCGTGGTCGAGCCCATGTTGCCGACGACGACCTCGGCGGTGTTGACTCCGATCCCGATCGCGAGCGCCGGCAGCCCGTCCCGCTTCAGCTCCTCGTTCAGCTCCTCGAGGGCGCGCGCCATCCCGAGGGCGGCCCTCACGGCGCGCGCGGGATCGTCTTCGTGCGCGATCGGGGCGCCGAAGAGCGCCATCAGCGCGTCGCCGACGTACTTGTCGACGACGCCGCCGTTCTCCTCGACGACGCGGCTCATCCGCGTGAGGTACGCGTTCAGGAGCGAGACGACCTGCTGCGGGGAGCGCCCCTCCGCGAGCGGGGTGAAGTTCCTCACGTCCGCGAAGAGGATCGTCACCTCGCGCTCCTCCCCTCCCAGCTCGACCCCTGCGCTCAGGAGCCGGTGGGCGATCTCGGGGGAGACGACCTTGCCGAGGAGATTCCTCACGCGGTCCTTCTCCTCGAGCCCCTTCACCATCTCGTTGAACGACGCCGCGAGATGGCCGATCTCGTCCTGCTGCGGGATGTCGATCCGCTGGCTGTAGTCCCCCTTCTCGACGCGACGCGCGCCTTCGGCGAGGCGGAGCACCGGGCGCGTCACCGATCGCGCGATGGCGACGCCGACGACGAGCGTGAGGATCACTCCCCCTATGAAGAGGAGGGCGAGATCGTTCCGGAGCGCCCGGTACGGGCCGAGCGCCTCCGCGAGCGAGCGCTGGAGGACGGCGATGACGGGAGTGCCGGTCGCGCCGGCGATGGGTGTCGCGAGGGCGACGTACTCGACCCCCGCCATGTCGAGGGCGAAGCTCCGATCGGCGATCCACCCGCTCCCGGCGAGCGCGTCGGGGAGGCGGCCGGCGATGGGCGTCGCGAGCGTCGTCGCGAAGACGTCGAACCGATCGCCTGCGCCGCGCTGCATCAGCGTGACGTCGACGAGGGTCTGCCTCGCGAACTCCGCCACGAAGGGGTCCTCCATCAGGAAGCCGACGCAGATCCATGCCTCGGGGATCGGCGCGAGGAGCGGGACCGTCACCATCATGTAGGGGCGGGAGTCGAGGAAGACGATGGAGGTGATCCGGGACTCCCCCCTCTCGGCGGCCGCGTCGATCGCCCGCATGAACGGGAGCCTCGCGCCCCGGGCGTCGGGGTGGAGCGTGTCGGCGGCGATCGTCCCGTCGAGCCCGGCGAGCAGCATCACGTCGGCGCCGATGCGCGATCGCTGGTTCTCGAGCGCCGAGAGGATCGTGTCGGCGTCCGACGTCGCGTACGCCGCCTTGAAGGCGAAGTCCCCCGAGAGGAGCTTCGCCGCGCCGACGAGGCTCTCGGTGCGGGACGTCAGGATCTTGCCGAAGACCCCGGCCACGTACTCGAGCTGCGCGTCGATCTGCGCGCGCGCGCTGCGCACGTGGGCCGCGTTGATCGTGTAGAAGGCCGCCGCCTCGACCAGGACGAAGAGGCCCAGGAAGAAGACGAGCAGGCGCGCCTGGAAGCTACGGAAGCGCACGGGAGGCGCCTCTCGCCGCGATGCAGCGGATCAGGGGTAGGCGGCGGCGCCGTCCCGCGGCGGCCGCGTGCTGCGCATGGGGGCCTTCAGCGCCATCTGGAACGAGACGGGCGCGGGATCGGCTGCTCCGACGGTCGCCCGCACGTGCTCGGCTTCGGCCGGATCCTTCGCGCGGGGGTGGAAGGCCTCGACGTCGTACTCGCCGGCGGGGAGATCGACCAGGCGCGCGCTCCCGTCCCTCCCCGTCTTCGAGAACCACGGCGAGTCGACGACGTAGACGTAGCCGATCATCCAATCGTGGATGTTGCATCCCAGGATCACCAGGCCCGCCCTGTCGAAGACGACCGGCTGCGCGGGCACCCCCTTGTAGAGCGGCAGCTCGAACTTCTTCGCGGGCGAGAACGAGTACACATGATGCCGGATATTGTCCTTGTTGGGGAAGATCACCGACGCCCCGACCTGGACGACCTTCAGCGCCGGCACGAACTCCTTGTCGATCTGGTCGATGACCTCGGGGGGGCGGTCCCCCTTCGGCTTCGGCGCCGGCGAGGCCGGGATCGCCACGATCACGGCGTCCTCGACCGGGGCGCCGGCCGCGTCGCGCACCGTCACGTCGAGCGAGGCGGCGCGCGGGGCGCCGGCGGCGGCCGCGACGGCGGCGCAGAGGATGGCGATCCACGGCAGTCTCATCTCACCCCTCGGGCTCAGAATCGGTAGAGGAAGACCCCGGTCGCGCGGTCGATCGTGTAGTCGAGGCCGGCCGTCGCGAGGGCGAGAACGCGCTCGACCGAGAGGTCGAACGACGCGTGCCGCCCGGCGGCGAGGTTGAGCCCCACCTTGAGATCGTGCGACGTCGCCTCGAGGCGGTAGGCGACGAACGCCGCGCCGAAGACCGCGTCGGGAAGGAGCGTCTTCGACGCGGCGCGCGCGGCGGGGTCCTTCGGGGACGACGACGTCACGTCGCCGCGGCGGATCTCGTACGAGGCGTGGAGCGCGATCCTCCGCCACGGCGCGGCGTCGGCGCGCAGGGAAAGCGCCGTGGCGCGCTGGCCGAAGACCTCGTCGTGGGCGGTGCGCCCCGTCCAGCTCCCCTCGGCGGTCATGGTGACGACAGGGCCCGCCTGCCATCCGCTCCGCACGCGCCCCTGGTAGAGCCATCCCTCGCGCGCCGCGTCGCGGACGTCGTCGTGGGCGGCGGAAGCCGCGATCTGAATCCACGGAGCCCCCGCCCCGAGCCTCGTCTTGACGGTCCAGGCGACCGAGCCGCCGGGCATGACGCGATCGAGGCCGTCGAACCGGCTGAAGTCGGCCGCGGCGAGCGTGCCGAGAAGGGTGAGGCTTCCGCTGGTCGAGAGCTGGAACCTCTCCCCCGCGAACCCCGAGAAGGTCGCCGCGCCGTCGCCGCGCTCGTCGGCGCCGCGCCGCGCGCGGTTGACGTTGTCGTCCGACGTGACGCCGGTCTGGATCTCGCCGACCCACGCTGCGGTCGCGGGCGAGGAGGCGGCAAGGGCGAGGACCAGGGCCGGAGCGAGGGCTCCTCGCGCGCGCAATCCCAATCCCGTCCCCCCCATCATGATGGAGCGTCGGCGACGCCCGGAAAACCAGCCGGAAGCTACACGATGTCCCGGTATGTCTCAATCGTGGCGGGCGCGGCAACCCATCCCCCCCCGGCGGGGTCCAAGTCTCCGATTCGTCCACAACGCCGGAGGATACGACCATGCGAATCCCGCTCCCCGTCGTCGTGCTCGCCCTGCTCTGCGCCCTCCCGGTCTTCGCCGAGGCCCCGCCGGTGAAGCCCGAGCACGACCTGACGCATTATCCGATCCTCTACGAGACCCCCGCGATGGCGCAGGTGAAGGTCGCTGCCGACCTCCCGTACAAGACGATCGACGGCGGCGCCCTCAAGATGGACGTCTACTCTCCGCCCGATGCGAAGGCGGGCTCGCCTCTCCCCGCCGTCGTCTTCATCAACGGCGTCGGCGATCCGCCGGACGGCGGGCCGAAGGTGAAGTCGTGGGGGCAGTACACGTCGTGGCCGAGGCTCATGGCCGCTTCGGGGTACGTGGCCGTGACGCACGAGGCGCGAGGCCCCGACCCGAACGGCGACGTCGCCGACCTGATGGCCTACCTGGAAGCGAACGGGGCGAAGCACGGCATCGACACCGCGCGCCTCGGAATCTGGGCCTGCTCGGCGAACGTGCGGGCCGGGCTGACGTACGCGATGGGGCATCCCGACGCATCGCTTCGCGCCGCGGTCTTCTACTACGGCGGCGGCGACGTCGCCTCCCTCAGACCCGACCTTCCGGTCCTCCTCGTCCGGGCGGGGAAGGACTCCCCCTTCATGAGCGATCTGATCGCGCGGCTGACCCCGAAGATCACCGAGAGCAACGCCCCGTGGACTCTCCTCAACCTTCCCGGCGCGCACCACGCCTTCGACATCTTCGACAACACGCAGGAGACGCGCGACGCGATCCGACGGACGATTGGCTTCTTCGACGAGCACCTCAAGCCGGTGGCCGCGGGCGCCGTCACCGAGACGCCGGAGCGCGAGGCGCTCGGGTACTTCTTCCAGCAGGACTGGCCGAAGACCGCGGAGGCCTACGGCGCCCTCCTCGCGAAGGACCCGAACGACGTGACGGTGCTGGCGCGCCTCGGACAGGCGCAGATGCAGACGCGCCGCTTCCAGGAGGGGACCCGGACCCTCGAGCGCGCGGCGACCCTCGGCGAGGACGACCCGCAGACGTACCACATGCTCGGGCAGTCCTACGTCACGACCGGCCAGTACCAGAAGGGGATCGACTATCTGCGACGAGCCGTTGACGCCCACGGGTCGAACGGCCAGACCTTCGCCTTCATCGGCCTCGGCCACGCCGGGCTCAAGCAGTACGACGAGGCGGCGCGCGACTTCGAGCGCGCGATCGAGGCCGGCCCCGTGAACCCGTCGATGCACTACAACCTCGCGTGCATGTACGCCCTCGCGGGACGGAAGGACGAGGCGCTCTCCGCCCTCGGCCGCGCCATCGACGCGGGTTACCGCGACCGCGCCGCGATCCTCGCCGACGCCGACCTCGCGTCGATCAAGGACGAGGATCGCTTCAAGGAGATGATGAAGAAGCTCGGGTGAGCGATACTGCGGCCGATGCCCGAGACCCCCGGTCCCCAGGAAGTCCTCGAGAGCGTGTTCGGCTACCGCGAGTTCCGCCCGGGGCAGCGCCACATCATCGACGCCGTCCTCGCCGGGCGAGACTGCATCGGCGTGATGCCGACGGGGGCCGGCAAGTCCCTCACCTTCCAGATCCCGGCGCGCCTCCTCCCCGGCGCGGTCCTCGTCGTCTCGCCCCTCATCTCCCTCATGAAGGACCAGGTCGACGCCCTCACGCGTGTGGGCTTCCGGGCCGCGGTCATCAACTCGAGCCTCGACTTCGAGGAGCGCAGGGAGCGCCTCGCCCGGCTCCGCCGCGGCGAGCTGGAGCTCCTCTACGTCGCCCCCGAGGGTCTCGAGGGGTCGCTGCGCTCCCTCATCGCCGGCTGCCGCGTCAGCCTCGTCGTCGTGGACGAGGCGCACTGCATCAGCCACTGGGGTCACGACTTCAGGCCGGCGTACCGGCGGCTCGGCGGACTCAAGCAGGAGCTGGGGGACATCCCCGTCCTGGCGCTGACGGCGACGGCCACGCGACGCGTCGTCGGCGACATCATCCGCCAGCTCGGGATGAAGAAGCCCGAGGGGTTCAAGGGGTCTTTCTTCCGCCCCAACCTCGTCATCACCGCGCACAAGAAGGGGACGGGGCGCACGACGCGCGACGACATCCTCGGCATCGCCCGGCGCCACGCGGGGGAGAGCGGCATCGTCTACTGCCTGAGCCGCAAGGGAGTCGAGACGACCTCGTCGTGGCTCGCCTCACGCGGCGTGCGCGCGGCGCCCTACCACGCGGGGCTCCCCGACGACGAGCGGGCCCGCACGCAGGACGCCTTCGCCCGCGACGAGATCGACGTGGTCGTGGCGACCGTCGCCTTCGGGATGGGGATCGACAAGAGCAACGTGCGCTTCGTCGTCCACCGCGACATGCCGAAGAGCGTCGAGGCCTGGTACCAGGAGATCGGCCGCGCGGGGCGCGACGGCCTGGAGAGCGACTGCGTCCTGATGTACTCCTGGGCCGACGTCATCGGCTACGACGCCTTCCTCGGCGCGACCGAGGACGAGGAGCTTCGCGCCGAGACGCGCCGCAAGACGGTCGAGATGTTCCGCCTCGTCGACGGCGGCGGCTGCCGCCACCAGGCGATCGCGCGCTACCTCGACGAGATCATCGATCCGTGCGTCGCCTCGTGCGACGTCTGCCGCGGCGTCGGGGTCGAGTCGCTCGTGGCTCGCGTCGCTCCCGAGCGGCGCGTCCCGGGCTCCGGGAAGACGGCGCGCGGCGCGGCGATCGATCTCGGCCCCGTGGACGCGGAGCTTTTCGAGCGGTTGCGCATTCTAAGGAAGAAGCTTGCCGACGGCGAGGGGGTTCCGGCGTACATCGTCTTCAGCGACGCGGTGCTCCGCCAGATGGCCGCGGCGGTGCCGAAGGATCGCGACGGGCTGCTCGCGCTGTCGGGGGTCGGGCCGGCGAAGCTGGAGCGGTACGGCGAGGCGTTCCTCGCGGTGCTGCGGGAGGGGTAAGGGGGCGGCGGGACGATCACCGTCTCGCCTCCAGGGAAAGAACTCGCCGGACGGAGGCGCACTCGAGGGGCTCATCCCCTCGCCACTTCCAGTAGTCGCACACGCTTCGCGCGTTCTCGCACGCCTCGGCGAGGCCGCTGGTGAGGCACACGGTGATGAAGTTCCGCTCCACCGTCCGCTCGTGATGGCGATTCCACCCGCCCACTCCGATGGAAACGGCCAGCGTCAGGATCGTGAACAGGGCCCACTCTGGCGTGACGCTCGCGCCCCGCGTGCTCCTCCTGACGATGAGGGCGGAGAGGAGACACCCGAGCGCGATGGCCGCAAGCTCCGCGGCGAAGAAAAAGTCTCCTTCCAACCCGACCGCGACGACCATGACGATGGTTCCCGCGCCCGCGAGCCACAGAGCACGCTCGAACCGCTTCATCGCGGAGGCCCTCTCCGTCCTGTTCCGCTAGATCAGCTCTCCCAGGTACGGGAACGCGTACCAGGAGAGCCAGGCGAAGAGCCCCCAGTGGAACGCGAGGCTCCTCCAGAACGCCGGCTGCCGGCGTCCCGACCACGCGAGCCACGTCAGGCATGACGCGATGATGGCGTTGCCGGAGACGACGGCTGCGGTATGCCAGGCACCCTGGAACAGGACGCCGTGTTCCGCGTTGACCGCCAGCCATGCGGCGTCCGCCAGGACCACCCCGCCGAACAGGACGAGCGAGTAGCCCGGAATGACGGCGTGTCCGAGAAAGAGGCGAACGCCCACGATCCAGAACGCCACCGCCGCAACCCACACGACCGCGCCCGGGTAATCCACCTCGGCGATGACGAGGGGGAAGGGGATCGGCGCCAGAACCGTGGGAATCTTCATGGAGGTCGAGAGAGACGTGAGCGCGGCGAGCATCACCCCTGAGACAAGAACGGCGGGAACCGACGTCGCCAGGGAACGGCCGGTGCGATCTGCGGTCATCGCTGAGCTCCGGGGATGGAGCCGGGAACGATGAACTGGTGCGCGGGCAGCGCCCCCTGCCGCCTGGCGTCCTCGTACTGCTGACAGACATCCTCGGGAACTTCCTTCAGATGGCAGCTCCTCTCGAGTTTTCTGCAGGCATCGACGTCGCGTTGATCGCGACAGTCGTTCAGAAGCTTCCTTCCGTGAGCGAGCCTCATGTACGCGTCCAGGACGGCCCCCGCGTAGTCGTGGCAGTTGTTCGACGAAAGGCTGTAGTCCTCAGCGTCGAACTTGCCCGTGGCCCGGACGAGGAGCTCGGCCTGTCGAAGGAGCGTGTCGTTGAGATGATTCTGCACCGGCGCGCCGTAGTACTTGAGCTCGTCCGGTCTGTCCGGGCCGACTCCACCCGGGAAGAATCCCGAGTTCGGAGGCGACGCTCCATCGTCGTAGAAGAACGACGTGTGCATCAGGCTCCGGGAATCCGGCGAGCCGACGTGCAACCCCAGCACCGTGTTGAGAGGCCTGCACCGAAGGCTCGCCATGCCGTCGGGATCCAGCGTGTCCATCGGGCTCCCGTTCACGTAGGCGTAGCCGTCCAGCGTGCCCGGCGAGCGCAGATTGACGTTGCGCAGGGAAGGGTCGGCAGCGAGGAAGCGTCCCGAAGCCGGGTGAAACGTTCTCGCCAGCATGTCATCCGCCCCCACTCCCAGGTCCCTCTCGTGCCCGGTGAACCAGTGGGTGTTCGACGACGCCGCGATCGGCCACGGCCCCGGCACCTCCTCGCCGAAAGGGAAGAGCGCGTACTCCCCGACCACATCCCCCATCTCGTCCGTCAGCACCCTCGGCGTCCCCAGATGGTCGACGTGGTAGAACACGATCCTGTAGTCCCCCTCCACACTCGCGGGATCCGCCAGATCCTCGAACGCCTCTCCGGGCAGGGACGGCGCCGGATACCTCGGGAGGAGGAGCGAGTCCTTCCCCGGCATGCAGTGTTCGCCGCAGCTGCCCCCCGCACCTCCCGTCCCGCCTCCCGGGGCCGTCGGCGTCAGCGTGACCTGTGGGTTCGGGCCCGACTCCAGTCCCGCCGTGTCGACCGAGCGGATCTCGTAGACGTACTCGGTTCCCGGCACCGCGGTCGAGTCCAGGTAGCTCGAGGCCCCCGCGGGGAGCAACCCGCCCAACGGGGAGAGCGCGACGCCTGTGGGGTTCCGATAGAGCCTCTGTCCCGCGAGATCGCCCCCGCTGTCCGCCGCCGCCGTCCAGGTGAGCGCGACGCCGTCCTCGGTCGATCCCGTGAACTGCGACGGCGCCGACGGCGGTGTCGCGTCGCCCGGCGTGATCTTCCGAGGCGGCGTCTCCGGCGACTCGTTCCCCGACATGTCGACCGAGGTCAGCTCGTAGTAGTACGGCGCGCCGGGTGCGACGCTCGTGTCGGTGAAGGTGGTCGAGGTGACGGGGGCGCTCGCCGTCAGGCGGACGTAGGGCCCCGTGGGCCCCGCCGAGCTGCGGTACACGTGGTAGCCGTAGATGTCGGCCGACGGGACGGGGAGCCACGCCAGCGTGACCGACGGCGTCGCCCCGGCGCGCGAGGCCGAGGAGATCTCCCCCGAGGGCTCGTCCGGCTCGATGTTCTCGATCGCCGCGAGGTGGCGGCCGAGCGCGTGGACGTAGTCCTTCTTCCAGTGCGGCTCGAGGCTCGTCCCCGCCGGCATCGCGTACTCCGACAGCACGTGGCCGTCGAGGTCCCGGACGTAGGCGGTGGTCCGATCGGTCGCGGAGTCGGTCTTCCTCACCCGCCAGCCGCGCTCGTCGTAGCCGTAGGAGTCGACATCCACGCTCGAGCTCTTGAGCCTCACCCGCGTCAGGCGCTCCCGGTCGTCGTGCTCATAGTCGTACACCCCGTCGGTCGTCACGGACCCGACCGGGTCGTACTCGAACCTCAGATTGGCGGACGCCGGATTGAGCGCCCTCACGCGGTTCGTGTTCGGGTCGACGTCGAACGTCTGGCTGCCGCCGAGGGAGCCCGTCCGCGCGGTCATCGACCCATAACGATCGTATCCGAAGGACTGGGAATAGTACATTGGGAATGCGTCCATCGTCGCCGTCGTCGAGCCGACGAGACGGCCGACCGGGTCGTAGGCGTAGTTCTGGAGCCCGATCCCCACGAGATTCCCCGCGCCGTCGAAACGGTACGCGCCCGAGTCCCACCAGCCGCTCGCGCCGGCCTGGACCGTCACCCCCGTCGGCCGCCCGAGAATGTCCGAAGAGAATCTCTCGGTCACGCCATTCGAGTATGTCAGGGAACTCGGCACGGCCCGCGGATTGTAGCCAACGATCGCCATCGGCGTGAGGACGTTGGGATCGCCCGTCCCCTTGTTCGAGTCGATCTCCGTCAGGTATCCGTGAGCGTACCGGTAGGCAATGGCCGTCGGCACGCGAGGCGAGGCATCGGGAATCGGGTACGTCAGGCGGCTCGGCAGGCCGAAATTGTCGAAGACGTAGCTCGTCGTCAGCCACGGCGTCGCTCCGCCCCAGAAGCTCCCGTAGCGATCGCGCTCCTGCGACAGACGCCCCCCGACTCCGCCGTAGAAGAACTCCCGCTCGACCGCCGCGGAGGCTCCCCGTCCCTCCCGCGTCTCGGCCCGGACCAGCTTCGAGAGGGCGGTCCCGTGCGCCCCGATCGAGCCCGGGTCGTTGGCGTACGTGTACAGCGCGCGGATGCGGTAGCTCGAATCGGGGATGGCGACCTCGGACTCGATGAGCCGTCCGGCGGGATCGTACGAAAGACGCGTCGCCCTCATGCCGTTGTCCTGGAAGACGGTCGGGTTGCCGAGGGGATCGTAGGCCCGGTTCCACGTGTGTCCCGTCTCCGGCTCCACCGTCTCCCGGAGGAGGCCCAGGTTGTCGTGGACGAAGGCGCGCGTCTGCACGAAGCCGGCGGAAGGCACGATGGCGAACCTGTCCGAGCGAAGATCGGGCGTGTTCGGGTCCGCGACGTCGTAGGCCTGCATCGCCAGCGACTGAAGGAGCTTCACCGCGGTGAGGCGCCCGCCGTAGTTGTACGCGTAGACCGCCGGCGCCGCCGCCGGCGCCTGCGTGATCGGGTCGATGGGCGGAGAGACGATGCGCACGTGCCCTCTGTGGTCGCGGTACGTCGTGGTCGTCGCCGCGTGGGAGGGATCCGTCGGGCTCGTCTGCTGGTTCGGCGGGACGTTGACGTTGTAGTCGGTCACGCGGTCGTTGAGGCCGAAGTAGGAGTACGTGCGCGCGTTTCCGACGGCGTTCGTCACCTTCATCGGGCGCCCGAAGGGTTCGCGCCGCCCCGAGGGGGGATAGCTCGCGTCGCCGTCACGGTACGAGATCGTGGTTCCCGTCCCGCTGAGCCCGGGATTGTGCCAGACGCTCGTGAACGTCGGCGCGCCGAGGCCGTCGTAGGCGCGCGTCTGCTCCATGAGCGCTCCGTTCGGCTTTCCGCGCGTCTCGCGGACGAGGCGGCCGAGGCCGTCGTACTCGTACTTCGCGTAGATGCCGGACGAGGAGCCGAGGAAGTCGCCACGGTTGACCTCCACGCTCCGGGAGAAGACATGAGTGTTGGTCACGCCGCCCGCGTCGGTGAAGCTCCGCGTTTCCGCGGAGTACACGAACATGGTCGCCATCTCCGGCGAGAGGGGCGCGACGCTCACGGTTCTCCCGAGCGCGTCGTAGCCGAGGGTCGTGGCCACTCCCGCGGAATCACGGCTCACCGCCGGCAGGCCGCTGGCCGGGTCGATCGTCCGGTCGAGTGAGTACCACGAGACTCCGGCGAACTTCCGGCTGCTGAGAGCGCCGGCGTTGTAACCGAGCGACTCGGTATAGGTGACGGGTGCATTCCCCATCGCGTTCGGGTCGGCCGAGACGGGATCGCCGCCCGAGTGCGCGATCGCGGTCAGCATCCCGGCAGTCCACGTCGGCGTCTGCGCGATGTCGCGCGAGTAGAGAACGCCTCGGTCGGCATAGTCGTAGCTGCGGGTGAGGTCGTTTCGCCGGATGCAGATGCCGCCGTTCCCGGTCTGGGACAGCTCCTTCAGGACCCCACCTTCCTTGATCGTCCGGAATTCTCCGAACTGCGGGCGCAGTGGACAGAGGTCGAGGCCTTCACCCTGGATCTCGAGCTCCCTCGGTCCCACGAGGTTTCCGATGTACGTTCTCTTGTACTCCCGGCCATTGACGGTCTGGTGGGAGAACCAGTTGTTGGGATCGTGGACTTCGGCCTGCCACGCCCATCCTTCGAGAGTCGAGTCGCCGACCGGCGTGTCCATCTCGCGGTTCGCGATGCAGGCCGGGTCCGTCGCGTTGGGATCGAGGGGGAGGAATCCCGTCGCGAGGCGATCGTCGAAGTAGATGGTCTGAGTGCCGAGAACGTGGAGCCAGTCGATCCAGTTGGGGTCCTGGTACATGTACCGGGAGTAGGTGGCGCGGGTGAGAAGGCCCGTCCCCGGATCGCCTGGGTCGCGCTCGGAGGGTCCTGTCGCGCCGGCGCGCCAGCGCGGCGCGTGCCCCTTGTAGACCTTGACCGCCCCCGGAGCGCCGTTCCGCGGGTAGTCGTGCGGCCGATCCGCGTACGGCCACGACCTGGTCGTGAAGAAGCGATACTCGGTGTCATTGCCTTCCGGATCGGTGACCAGCGCGCGCCACTTGTCGAAGACGACGTGGTTGCTGTCGCACCGCGCCGGATATCGATTGTGCAGGTACGTGAAGGTGTGGGCCGCGCCGGGGGCGTCATAGGGCGAGGGGTAGACCGTCCTGCGGACGAGGACGCGGGCGACCGGCCACGCGCTCGGCGTGTCGGCGTCGGGATCCGACGAGACGAACTCGTCGCCCCACTCGTAGACGGTCCGCGCCCCGCCCGGGGTCCGGATCTCCGACAGCTCGCCGTGCTCGTTGTAGTCGAAGGTGTACGTGAGCCGCGCGCCGCCGGCCGAGGGGAACTCGATCCGGGTCAGCAGAGGAAACGGCCCCGGCGGCGAGTTCGGGTCGAGCGTTCCCCAGCTCGGGTCCGGCACGGTGAACCCCGATCGGCTCTCGTAATGGAGGGTCCAGTGGCCCGTGGGGCTCGCCGGATTGTCGCCGAAGACCGGCGCCGCGACGTCGCTCAGGACCATTCGCCCGCGCGCTCCGGCGGCCACGCCGTCCAGCGTCATGTCGATGACCCGGCCGCGCGTGTCGGTGACACGCTTGATCGCCCGGGTCTGCTCCTGATTCTCGGCAAAGGGCGAGCTGTAGTCGTACGCCGCCGGATTCGTGAAGCTGTCGAAGTCCGAGGGGCCGTAGTACGTGATGTTGACTTGATTGAGCTGCGTCAGGTCGGCGATCTGCGTGATCTGGCCGGTGTTGGGGTCCGCCGTGCGGAACCACCTCTGGTCGTTGTTCTCCAGTTTCGTGGGCACCAGGCACGCCGAGATGCTCTTCGTGAGGCGCGCGGTCTGCGTGACGATGGTGTTCGTCCCGTCCATCGTGTAGACCACGTCGGGGCTGATGACGTGGAACGCTCCGCCCGGGTCGAGGTAGTTGCTCGCGGACTCGACGCACCGGCTCGCCGAGTCCCGCTCGATGAAGTTCACGACCTTCCCGAAGTCGAGTCGCCACCCGGCGCCGAGCCATCCATTGAAGTCGGCGTTGCCGTACGAGAGCCCGTAGCTCGAATGCGTGTGGTCGGAGCTCATCGCCCAGCGGAGGCCGGCGTTGTAGTACGCGGTGAGCCCGTAGGAGAGCGCGTCGGAGACCGTGTAGGTCGGCGAGAGAGGCACGGAGACGACGGGGTTGAAGTTGTAGAGGTTGACGCTCTCGCTCAGCCCGTCCTGGTAGGCCTGCCCCGTCACGAACCCTCGGGCGAAATCGGCCGAGGTGGCGCCAGGGGCCGGAGTGACGCCGAGGGCGAAGACGATGGGGAGCGCGATCACCGTCAGGCCGAGGGTCGGAAGGGAAGCGTGCGGCGCGTGGGTCATCGTCGTCTCCTGTGGGCGCGTTCGAGGTGCATGCCTTCGCGCCTCACAGCAAGACGGGTGCCGCGATTCCCGTCAGGGGGAAGCGCGGCATTCGAAGCGATTGAGTGTGTTCGCCGGCGAACGGATCGACGGCCGGCGTGTCACGGTGCGTTACAGATGGAGCGCGTGCCCCGCCTCAGCCCTCCCGGGCCCGCCTCAGGGCGGCTCTCGCGAGCAGGCGCGTCGAGTCCAGGGTGGGCAGATGCGTGTCGTCCGGCCGCACGATCAGCGGCAGCTCGGTGCAACCGAGGGCGATCGCATCGCACCCGCGCGCCTTGAGTCTCCCCGCAACTTCATTGAGGTACAGCCGGGACGCTTCCGGGAAGCGGCCGTTGACCAGCTCCTTGAGGATGATCTCGTGGATTCTCTCCCTGTCCGCGTCGCCGGGGATCTCGCTCTCGATTCCGAATCGCTCCAGGGCCTCCGGGTAGACACCCCCTTCCATCAAGTACTTCGTCCCCAGGATGCCGAGCCGCCGGAACCCCGAGCGGCGGGCTTCCTCGGCGACGGTCCCGGCGATGTGCAGCCACGGGATGGGGGACTTCGGGATCAGGTACCTGAACGCCTGGTGGTACGTGTTGTCGGGGCAGATGGCGAAATCGGCCCCCGCGCCCGCCACTTTGTGCGCGGAGGCGGCCAGCACCTCGGCCAGCCCCTCCCAGTCGTTCGCGCGGATGTGGAGCATGTGGTCGGCCAGGGGCACCGAGCTCATGGTGATCTCAGGGTGACGGTGCGCACCCATGACGGCGGGCGCCTCGAGGCAGATCGTGCGGTAACACAGGGCGGCGCCCTCGGCGCTGCCGGCGACGATGCCGATGTGCTGGGTCACGGTGTGTGCGCCTCCATCTCCCGACATGGCTTACTCCCACCTCAGCGCCGCGAGAGGATTCAGCCTCGACGCCCGCCGCGCCGGGATCCACGTCGCCACGAGCGCGACGCCCGCGAGGATCAGAGACACGCCGGCGAGCGTGACGGGGTCGCTCGCCGACACGTCGAAGAGCATCGACTGGATCAGGCGCGTGAGGGCGAGCGCCGCGGTGATGCCGATCGCCAGGCCCGCGCCGACGAGCGCGAGCCCGTGGCGCAGGACCATCCGCAGCAGATCGGCGCTCTCGGCGCCCAGAGCCATCCGGATGCCGAGCTCGTGCGTGCGCCGCGTCACCGAGTACGACATCACCCCGTACAGTCCCACGGCCGCGAGGATCGCCGCAAGCGCGGCGAACATGAAGAGGAGGACCGCGCTCAGCCTCTGCGACGAGACGGAGTCCGACACGACGTCCGAGACCGGGCGGGGCCGAGCCATCCCCTCCTCCGCGTCCACCTGGCGGATCGCCGCGCGCACCGCGGGCTCGAGCGCCGCGAGGGGGGTCTTCGAGCGGGCGACGACGTAGACGGTCCGCAAAGCGTTCGGGAAGAAGTTCTGCGCCATCGTCCAGTAGACGGCGTCTGCGCCGGCCTCCTTGTCGAGGCCTCGCAGTTTCACGTCGCCGACGACGCCGACGATCGTCCACCATCGATCGCGGATGGCGCCGAGCTGGATGCGCTTGCCCACGGGGCTCTCGCTCGGCCAGTGCGTGCGCGCCACCGACTCGCTGACGAGGACCACGTCGCGCGAGCCGGGCGCGTCGTGGTCGTCGAACTGCCGCCCCTCCACGAGGCGGATTCCCATCGTGCGGAAGTACCCCGGCGTCACGACGCGGAAGTCGGCGTTGGGGCCGGCCTCCCCACGCGGTGTCGGCCTCCCGTCGATCTCGAACCCCGTGCCGGACGAGAAGCCGAAGAGCGGAAGGCGGTGGACCGCCGCTGCGCTCTCGACGCCGGGGATCGACGCGACGCGCTCCACGGTGCGGCGGTACAGCTCGGCCTGGTCCTTGATCTCCGGATAGTGCGCGCGGGAGGCCCCCATCTCGAACGCGATGAGCCCTTCCGGAGAGAATCCCGGATCGACCTTCAGGAGGCGGCCGAGGCTGCGCGTCATCAGCCCCGCCCCCGCGAGGAGGACGAGGGAGACGGCGATTTCGGCCACGACAAGGGCGCCGAGAACACGGCGGTGACCGGCGTCGCTGCCGCCGCGCATCGGAGCGCCGCCCCGGATCCAGTCGGCGACCGGCCGCCGCGACAGGTGCCAGGCCGGGAAGAGGCCGAAGAGGACGCCGGTCAGCACCGCGACGCCGAGCGTGAAGGCGAGGACGCGGAGGTCGAGGGAGATCTCCGCCGCGCGCGGCAGCGTCGCTCGGTCGAGGCTCGTCAGGGCCGGAAGGCCCGTCCACGCGAGGGCGAGGCCGAGGGCTGCGCCGATCAGCGAGAGGAGCAAGCTCTCGATGAGAAGCTGGCGGACGAGACGCGCCACGCCCGCGCCGAGTGCCGAGCGGACCGCGAGCTCCGCGCGGCGTCCCGAGGCGCGCGCGAGCAGGAGGCTCGCGACGTTGGCGCAGGCGATGAGGAGCACGCACCCGACCGCGATGAAGAGGACGCGAAGGGGGGCTGCGGAGTCGCCGACGACCCGATCCTTGAGGGGCATGAGGTGCACGCCCATGGTGGCGTTGTCGTCCGGGTAGTCTTTCGCCAGGCGCGCCGCGATCGCCTCCGTCCGTGCGTTGGCCTCGGCGAGGGAGACGCCGCGCTTCAGGCGCCCGATCGGCCGCAGGAGGTAGTTGCCGCGGATCGCCTCCGCGGGCGTCACGACCAGGGGGATCCACACGTCCGTCGTCGGCTCCGGATACCGGAGCCCCTTCGGCAGGATCCCGACGACGGTGCAGCGGGTGCCGTCGAGCCCGACGGTGCGGCCCACGATGCCCGGGTCACCTCCGAAGCGGCGCTGCCAGAAGCCGTGGGTCAGGAGCGCCGTCGCGGGGGCGCCGGGCTTCCCCTCCGCCTCGATGAAGTCGCGCCCGAGGCCGGGCGGGGATCCGAGCAGGCGCAGGAGGTTCGGGGAGACGCGGGCCCCCTCGATCCGCTCGGTGGCGTCCCCCTCGGCGAGGTTCAGCGTCACGTTGCGCGTGGCGCTCATCATCTCGAGGGCGCCGTTCTGCTCGCGCATGTCCTCGAAGTTCGGCCACGAAATCGGCCACAGGCTCGCGTGCGCCGCCTCGCTCGTCGTATTGAGGTAGACGAGGCGGTCGGGATCGGAGTACGGAAGGGGCCTCAGGAGGACGGCGTCGATCACGCTGAACATCGCGGTGTTGGCCCCGATGCCGAGAGCGAGCGTGATCACCGCCGTGGCGGTGAACCCGGGGCGCTGGCGCAGCACGCGCCAGGCGTAGCGGACGTCGTGAAGGATGCCGGCCATCGTCGACCCTCCTCGCGCGCGCCGGGGTGTCGGATCGAGGCGGCGCGCGTCGATGGAGTCATCGTGGACCGATCCGGACCATGACGCCAACGCATAGTTCTCATCCGGAGCATGAAGGAACGGCATGCGCTCCGGAGGGCGGAGGGAGGGGACGCCGGACAGCAGACCCCCCGGCGAAGGGGACCCCGCGCCGGAGGGCCTGCCTCTCTGGGGAGAAGGAACCGGCCCTCGCCCTGCCGCTCCTCGGCGCGCCTGCCCGCGCGCCTCTGGAACGTCTCCCGGAGAGCCCCGCTGGGGCGTGGCTCCGCGAGGGCTGTTGCGCGCTCTTATACCGTGACGGTGAGAGGAACAGCCACAGCGCGCCGGCAGATTCCGTTCCGCGGAACATATAGGCGCTGTTCCACGGATTGTTCCAGGCGCCTCAGGCGGTCGGGCGCTTGCGGCCCGGCGTCCCGCGCCCGGAGAGGAGCAGCCACGACTCGATCTCCTCGATCGAGTCCGCATCGAGGTGGGTGTTGAAGGAGATGAGGCGCGCCGACTTCGGGATCTCCGCGCGGAGCGATCGATCGCACAGCGGGGAGAGGTAGACGGCGTCGGCGCGCGCCGCCGCGCGGCCCACCGCCTGGCGATGCGACCCCTCCACCGCCGTGATGCGCTCGAGATGCTCCTTGTGCAGCCCCAGGAGGACGAGGGCCTTCTTGAAGGCGGGGATGAAGGCGGCGCTCGAGACGATCATCAGCACGCGGCCGCGGCGCGCGGCGTCGATCATCGTCGGGAGGAAGTCGCGCCTCAGCCGGAGGCGGATGATGGGCCGTCGGTGCTCTTGCGCGATGGTGGCCCCCTCCTTCATGTGGAAGTCGGTGACGGCGAGAACGGAGCTGCTCCGGAGGATCGCCGCAGATTTCTTCGCGTGGAGATCCGAGAGCATGACGGCGTGGGTCTTCACGCCCACGCGCCTCGTGATCTCCTCCGCGTAGAGATCGACCTGCTCGCGGTTGCACTCGAGCACCACCACGCTCTGGCGCGCGAGGGCGCCGCGCGTCGAGAGGCTCGTGATGAGCGAGGCGTACGCGCCCGGGGTCAGGCTCATCCCCGACGCCTCGTCGAGATGCCGGCGGATGAACCGGGCGAGCCGGACCGCCTGAGCCGGCTCGAACTCGCCCGGATCGTACGCGGTGACGAAGGCGCCGCTCCCCCGCCGCATCTCGAGGAGCCCCTCGCCGGCGAGGAGCGTGTAGACCTTCAGGACAGTCTTCACGTTGAGCCGGGACCGGTCGGCGACCTGCCGGAGCGACGGCAGCCGATCTCCCCGGCGCACGACCCCGGCGTGGAGGGCCGAGACGATCTGATCGCGGGCCTGGCTCAGCAGGCTCTCCTGGGCGCTCCGGTCGAGGCGTATCTTCATGAGAGGCACCGCTCCTGGAACAGTTGGATGGCGTGCCGCAGAGCATATCCGGGCGGCGCGACGACATCCATCGCGGAGGGGCCGGGCGCGTCGGCGGGGTGCGCGGATCGGGTCCGGCTACGGCCAGCCGTGCGCGTCGAGGAAGCGAAGCAGGCGCGCGTCGTCCGCCGAGAGCGGCGGAAGCCACGTCCCGATCAGGGTCCGCTTCCACCAGCGCCCTTCGGGGTCGCCGGGAGGTGCGAACTCGTAGTGGTAGAGGAGGCCCCGGATCCGCTTCGGCGGGCTCGCGGGGAACGGATCGTTCGCGAGGAGCGAGAGGGCGAGCGCGTCGTTGTGCAGGAGCTTCCACACGAGGTGAACCGACCAGGGGTAGCGCTCCGGCGTGGACATCGCCGCGAACCACATCAGCCAGTCGAGACGCTCGTGATAGGGCGAGACGAAGCACGGGGACCGCATGGGATCGCCGGGCTTGCACTTGAACTCGTACGCGCGCCACACCGTGTCGGGGGTGTCGACCGCGTCGGCGGTTCCCTCGAGGACGATCTCCGGCCGCTCCCGGCCGACGCTGCCGAAGGCGCCGTACGTGTTCACGAGCTCGAGACGGTCGAACGACGTGTTCATGGCCTGGCGCGGCGAGAGGAGATTTCTCACGGGCGCGTAGCTGAGCACGGCCACCAGCCCCGCGAGGGATGCCACCACCACCCGCTGCGCCCGCGAAGGGGGCGTCGCCGCGGCCGCCGCCCGATCGGCCCGCGAGCCGAGCGCCCCGGGAAGGACGCGGCGCAGGAAGCCGTCGTCGAAACAGGCGAGCGCCGGGACGATGGTCAGCCAGTTGAGGAACGACAGGTTGCCGCTGAGGATGAGCGCCACCTGGAAGGCGACGAAGAGCACCCCCGCCGCGAGCCGCCCGCGGCGCGGCCAGAACGCGAACCACGGCGCCACGAGCTCGCAGAGGTGGTTGAGCAGCACGCCCCCGGCCTTTGACCAGTGCGGCATGAAGTGAAGGCTCCGGCTCAGCGGGTTCGGGATGGGCTGCGTCTCGTAGTGGAAGTCCAGGCAGGTGAGATCGCGCCAGCACGGATCCCCACGGAGCTTGATCAGCCCGGCGCCGAGCATGATCCGGAAGATGAGCCAGCGGAAGAGCCCGAGGACGACCGGAGATGGTGGGCGGCGCGGGAACGGCCGCGCGTCGAGAAGGGGACAGAGGAAGATCGCGAGGAAGCCCGTCTCGAGGAGCTGGATCTCCCAGCCGAACCCGTACCACTCCTGCCCGACGTGGACGAACGACATGTAGAGCGCCCACAGGATCGCCATGAGGATCGAGTTCGCGAATCCCGACAGGACGACGAGCGAGAGAGCGGTGCCCACCCAGGCGCCCGCGACGAGTGCGGCGTCGGAGTCGTTCAGCCAGAAGACGCTCGGGTTCTCGGCGAAGCCGGCAAGCCGGGACCCCGCCTGCGCGCGGATCCCGTCGAGGAATGAGGCCGCGGGGAGAAGTCCATGGCTCCCGACGAGGGGGAGCCCCTGCCAGGCGAGAGAGAGGAACGCGACGAAGTAGACGAGCCCGAGAAGCCTCAGGATGACGAATCGGGTCAGCCAGTAGGACCGAGGCTCCTCGCTCAGGGACGTGTCTCAGGGGCCTACTTGAAGCGCCACTCCGCGCCGACGGAGATCATGTAGAGATTGTCGGTGTTCTGGACCTGGAACTTCTCGTACTGCGCGCGGATGCCGACGTGGCTCACGTGGAACAGAACGCCCGCTCCGTACGCGGTGTCCGTGCCGGTGTCGTGCCCCTTGCCGAGGCCCGAGACGTCGGTCTTCCAGCTGATGGCGCCGACCTTGGCGAACAGATCGATCGGGCCCACCGGCAGCGCTCCGATCGCGTAGTAGTCCCACCCCTTCGCGCCGATCGTCACCTTCTTGTCGGTCGGGCTCCCGAAGTCCGTGTAGCCGGCCTCCACGCCGAGGAACTTCAAGAGCCGGTAGCCCACGAACGCCTTCCACCCCGGATTGCTTGCGTCGAAGTTGAAGTTCGTGTCGTTGGCCTTGAGCTTCGTATTGCCGTAGGCGCCTCCCACGTAGAGCGGGCCGGCGGCGGCGATCGTGGAGAACGCGCACATCGTCAGAAGAGCGCTCAGCAGCCTTCGTCTCATCGACTTCCTCCATGGCGGCTCGGGGCGGACCGCGCGGTTGCCGGTTCAATATGGACTACGACGAACAACGGCGCACATTATAGCCGGATCGCGCTCGTGATTCTCCGCGAGGCCGACTTGCTGTAGATTCCAACCCGTCATGAGCCTCCCCTCCGGCTCCCGCCTGGGCCCCTACGAGATCCTCTCCCCGCTCGGCGCCGGAGGGATGGGCGAGGTCTACCGCGCGCGCGACACGCGGCTCGATCGCGTCGTCGCCATCAAGGTTCTCCCCGGCCACCTCTCGTCGCACCCGGAGCTGCGGGCGCGCTTCGAGCGCGAGGCCCGCGCCGTCAGCAGCCTGAGCCACCCGAACATCTGCGCCCTCTTCGACGTCGGCTCGCAGGACGGCGTCGATTTCCTCGTGATGGAGCACCTCGAGGGGGAGACGCTCGCGGCGCGCCTCGCGCGGGGGGCGATGCCGGCTCCCGAGCTTCTCAAGACGGCGATCGAGATCGCGGGGGCGCTCGACCGCGCGCACCGCGCCGGTATCGTCCACCGCGATCTCAAGCCCGGCAACGTCATGCTGACGAAGGCGGGGGCGAAGCTTCTCGACTTCGGCCTCGCGAAGTCGCTGACCGCCTCGGGGGCCGGATCGGATCCCGCTCTCGCCTCCCTCACCGCGGCGCCGACCGGGACGAGCCCGCTCGCCGGAACCTCCGCGGGAACCGTGGCAGCGGGGAGCGCGCCGCTCACGGCGCGCGGGACGATCATCGGCACGTTTCAGTACATGGCCCCCGAGCAGTTCGAGGCGAAAGAGGCCGACGCGCGGAGCGACATCTTCGCCTTCGGGGCGGTCCTCTACGAGATGGCGACGGGGCGGAAGGCCTTCGAGGGGAAGTCGCAGGCGACGCTCATCGCGGCGATCCTCAAGGACGAGCCGCGCCCGCTCGCCGAGATCGCGCCGATCGCCCCTGCGGGGCTCGACCGCCTCGTCAGGACGTGCCTCGCGAAGGATCCCGACGAGCGCCGCCAGTCGGTCCACGACATCCTGATCGAGCTCCGGTGGATCGCGGAGGGGGGAGCGCCGGCGGGCCCGGCGGCATCCGGCGCGCGGGCGCCCGACGCCTCGGCCGCGGCTCGGTCACGCGCGGGACGCGGGCTCGCGGGATGGATTGCCGCGGGGGCGCTGGGCCTCGCGGCGATCGCCGGATGGACGATCGCGCTCCGCGCGACCCGCGTCGCGACGAACCCGCCCCAGGAGATTCGCTTCCCGGTGACGATCCCCGGGCGCTCCATCTACGGCAGTCCGGCCTCCTCCGGCCGCGAGTTCCAGATCTCGCCCGACGGGAGGGTCCTGGCCTTCATGGCTGCCGACCCTGCGGGACACTCGATGATCTTCGTGAGGCCGCTCGACGACTTCACGGCGCGTCCTCTGGCCGGGACCGAGAGCGCCCACAGCCTGATCTGGTCGCCCGACTCCCGCTTTCTCGCCTTCGAGCAGGAGCATCGTCTCAAGAAGATCTCTCTCGCGGGAGGCGTCCCCGAGACTCTCTGCGACACGGACGAGCGGACCCAGGGAGGGGCCTGGGGAAAGGGGGGCGTCATCCTCTTTTCGGTCGCCCGGTCGGGCCTGTGGCGAGTGCCGGAGACGGGCGGGACTCCCTCGATCGTGACGCGCCTCGACGCCGAAAGGAACGAGCGCGGCCATTCGAGCCCGGTATTCCTTCCGGACGGGCGCCGGTTCATGTACCGGACCATGACTCCCAAGCTCGAGGATCGGGCGATCCTCGCGGGCTCGCTCGACTCGGAGGTGTCGCGCAAGGTCCTGGCGAACCCCTTCAGGTTTTCCCTCCTCGACTCGGGGCATCTCCTGTTCGTGCGCGGGGCGAGCCTCGTGGCCCAGAAGATGGATCTCGGCACGCTGGAGCTCACGGGGGAGCCCGTCGTGGTCGTCGATTCGATCGCGCTCGCGGCCGTCCCTGGAATTGCGGCGTTTTCGGCGTCGCGCAACGGAGTGATCGCCTACGCCGCGGCGACGGCCTCTCGGGAGTCCCAGCTCGTGTGGCTCGATCGCTCCGGCAAGCAGCTCTCGTCCATCGGCTCTCCGGCGGCGGACGTGAGCGTCTCGCTGTCGCCCGACGGGACACGCGCTGCGGTGGCGCGTTCGGGTGCGAACTCGGCCTTCTCGGCGGGAGGCGAGCCGCCCACGAACCTCTGGGTGATCGACCTCGTCCGCGACATCGGTACGCGGGTCACGCTCGACGCGGCCGACAGCGACGAGAACGTCGTCTGGTCGGCCGACGGATCGAAGCTCGTCTTCGCGCGCCACGTGCGCGGCGCGTCGGCCGAGGTCTTCGAGAAGCCGGCGAGCGGCGCCGGCGCCGAGACGCGGCTGCTGGAATCGATCGTGAACCTTCACCCCATCGACTGGTCTTCGGATGGCCGCTGGCTGCTCCTCCACAGCTCCGACGAAGAGGGGTCGATGGGGATCCAGGCCGCGTCCCTCACCGGCGATCACGTCATCCGTCCCTTTCTCGCCACGCCGAACAACGAATACCTGGCGCAGTTCTCCCCCGACGCGCGATTCGTCGCGTACGCCTCGGACGAGTCGGGGCGGAGCGAGATCTATGTGCAGACCTTCCCGCCCGGCGAGTCGCGCTGGCAGATCTCCCCGGGGGGCGGAGGCGATCCGAGGTGGCGGAAGGACGGGCACGAGATCTTCTACCTCGCCCCCGACGGCACGATGATGTCGGCCGCCGTGACGCTCGCGCCGGCCTTCCGCGCCACGGCCCCGGTGCCGCTCTTCCCAACGCGCCTCCGGCCGACCGAGGTCTGGTTCTACGGCACGATGTCGCTGTACGACGTCGCCCCCGACGGCCAGCGGTTCCTCGTCGCGAACCCTCTCAGCGAGCGCGCCACCGAGCCGATCAACGTCATCGTGGGGTGGCGGCCCCCCGAAGCGAAGTGAGACGCACCCTCGTCTCGCTCGTTCTCGTGATCACCGTCGCCGCCGGCGTCCGCGTCGCGCACCACGCAATCCTCGACGGAGGTCCAATCCTTTACATGGACCACTGGACCGAGTCGGACATGTTCTTCTTCAAGACGTGGGCGCGCGGAATCGCCGCCGGGGATCTCCTCTCGCGGGACTCGGGCAGGCCCGCGCACTCGTGGCACGACAGCTACGCCCGCAGGATTCACGAGCAGAGCGGATCGACGGAGCCCTACGGCCCGGAGATCCGGCGCCGCATCTGGGATCGCTGGCTCTCAGGCGCGCGTTTCTACCAGGATCCTCTGTATCCCTACGCCCTCGCCGCGATCCTCGCGATCTTCGGCGACACCACAACGCCGGTCCTCGCGCTCCAGGCTCTTCTCGGGATCGGGAGCGCCCTGCTCGTCTGGCTCCTCGCGCGCCGGCTCTTCGGCGAAGGGGCGGCGCTCGCGTCGGGCCTCCTCGCGGCGCTCTTCGGCCCGCTCCTCCTCCAGGAGCTGCTCCTCCTGCGGGAGTCGGCGCTGACGTTCGTGGGGCTCGCCACCCTCCTCGCGGGGACGATCGCCCTCGATCGGATCGACGGGCGGCGCTGGCCCGCCGTCGTCGGCGCGCTCGCCGGGATCCTCGTCCTGCTCAAGTCGAGCGCGCTCGTCCTCTTCGCGGCGTTCGTCCTCCTGCTCCTCCACCGCTTCCGCTCGCAGCCGCGCGAGGCGGCGGCGCTCGCCGCGCTCTGCCTCGCGGCCTTCGCCGTCGTCATGACGCCCCTCGTCGCCCGCAACATGGCCGTCGGCGTCTCCCCGTTCGCAGTCGCCGCGAGCGGCCCGGTGAACTTCGTCAACCACAACATCGCGGGGTACGATCCGCTCGGCGGCGACGCGGCCAACGTCCTCGGCGCCGACATTCTCGATCGCGCGGGAGGGCGCTTCCTCCCCACGGCGCTGGCGACGATCCGCACGCACGAAGACGTCACCGCGTGGCTCGGTCTCGTGGCGGGGAAGATTGCCGCCTTCTGGCAGGGGTGGGAGGTGCCGAACAACGAGAGCTACGACTACTACCGCCTGAGCCTCGGGCCGCTCGCGTGGGCTCTCGTGGGCTTCCCCCTCGTCGCGCCGCTCGCCGCCGTGGGGATGGCGCGATCAGGATTTCGATCCCACGCCCACGCCCTCCTTCTCGCGCACCTGGGCGCCGCGCTCCTTCTCACCGCCGTCTTCTTCCATCTCTCGCGATACCGCGTCCCGGTCGCGATGGCGATGATCCCCTTCGCGGGGTGCGCGCTCGCCGAAGGGGCGGGCGCGATCCGGGCGCACCGGTGGAAGCCTCTCGCGCTCGGCGCCGCCCTCGCCCTCGTCGTCGCGGCCGTCGTGCTGAGGCCGCTGCCGCCGAATCACCCGCGCATCCGTGTGGCCGACTACGGCACCGCGAACGAGATCACAGGGCACCTGGTATCGATCCGCGAGAGCGAAGGGGATCCCGCCGGCGCGCTGTCACTTCTGGAGAAGCAGCTTCGCACCGAGCCGGCGGCGCTGCGGGATCTGCGCCCCGAGGAGGGGGCGTCGAGCCTCCCGGTGCAGGCGGCCCTCCTCGCGGGTTCGTTCCGGCCGCTGCACGAGATGGCGGCCGGGCTCTGCGTCCGGCTGGGCCGCACCGAGGAGGCGAAGCAGCACGCGCGCACGGCGGAGCTGCTGGGGCAGATTCAGAGACAGGTGGACGCGGCGGAGGGAAAGCCGTAGCGCGCTTTCTGTCGTGCAACTCGTGCTGTATCCTGCCCACGCATGGTCCCGAGACAGCCGGCTCAACTCTCCAGGTACGCGATCGCATCTCTTCGCGCCCTCGCGGACAAGGGGCTCGGCCGTTGTCTCTCCCTCGGAGGAGCCCTCGGGTTGATGCATTACTTGGAGTACCGCTCGACCCACGACGTCGATGCGTGGTGGACTCCCGAAGTGGGTGCGAACGAGAGGCAGCGTGTCCTCACCACCGTCGAGGAAGTCCTGGCCACTTTCGGCGAAGTGAGGAAGCGCTCATGGGGAGACGTGGTCAGCCTGGACCTGAAGGTGGAGAAGGCCACGGCTTTCAGCTTCCAGATCGCCACGCGCTCGGCGCAGTTGGAGCCATCCGCACCCGCGCCCTGGGTGGATATTCTCCTCGACTCACTTCCGGATCTTCTCGCGGGCAAGATGGTGGCGCTCGTCGAGCGCGGCGCCCCTCGTGATTTCCGGGATGTCTACTCCATGTGTCGGGCCGGCGTGACGTCGGCCTCCGCGTGCTGGGATCTCTGGCGGCGCCGGCAGGAGATGGCGGGCAGCGACACCGATCCTTCCCGTGCCCGGCTGGCGGTGGAGACACATCTCGAGCGCATCGCGAGACATCGCCCGCTCGACGGGATCGACGAACCGGCTCGACGGGAAGAGGCGGAGAGCGTCCGCGGATGGTTCAAGAAGGAGTTCCTTGATGCGCTTCGTGGTTGACGGAGCGCTGTACCCGGATCGGCCCGCGCCGGCAGAGCTTCAGAGCCTGGCCGATCGCGTCGATTTCCTCTCGCGCCTCTGCTCGGCGTGGGACTTCGGCCGGCTCCCCGATCGGAGCACGGTTGACGCCATCGGCCGGCCCGACTGGAGTGAAGCCGTCGAAGCGACCCGGCTTCTGACGTCGCCGGCCTACCATCTGCTCCGTTCGTGGCACCACCTTGCCCAGCTCCCGTACCTGGGGCAGACGCTCGCTTACATCCGCGACGATCCGAGCCTGGAGCACGTGTAGCGCGCTAAGGCGTCACGCTCGTCTGCACCACCTGGCTGAAGGTCTTGCGGTTCGGGTCGGTCTTCGGCACGGCCACGTTCAGACCGGCGACCCTGAAGTACAGGACCGGTGCCGACGGGTTCGCCGCCAGCGCTTTCTTGCAGGCGCCCTTCCATTTCTTGACCGGCGGCGAATACGTCGTCGTCTTGCTGCCGCCCGTCACGAACGTTCCCGTCGCGAAGGTCGGACTCGACGCCATGGAGACCTTGAACTTCCCGTAGTTCCCCGCGTCCCATGTGATGGTGGGGCGGATGACGGCTGGGTCGCTGCAGTCGAGAGTGTCCCCGCTGAGAGGGCTCGTGAGGACGATATCCTCGGTGTCGCACAGGCCGTCTCCGTCGACATCGCTGCAGCCGGTCGCGCCGGCGAAACTCTGGCCGAAGACGCCGTAGCCATCGCCGTCCTGATAGTAGCTGGACCAGGCGACCACGAAGTTCCCCGAACCATCCGCCGCCACGGAGGGGCTCCCCTGAGAGCTCGTCGTGTACGTGTTGATCTGGAACTCCCCTCCCAGCGGCGCTCCGGTGCCGGCGAACCGACGGCCGAAGATGCCGCCGCCGGAACCGTCCTGGTCGCCGCTCTCCCAGGCGACCACGAAGTTGCCCGAGCCATCCATCGCGACGGAGGGGCGCTCCTGGTTGTACGACGTGTACGTGTTGACCTGGAACTCCCCGCCCAGAGGCGCCCCGGCGCTGTTGAAACTCCGGCCGAAGACACCATAGAAGTAGCCGTCCTGCCCGAAGCTGGTCCAGGCGACCATGAAGCTGCCCGAATCATCGAGCGCGACGGAGGGGTCGGACTGACCGCTCGTCGTGTACGTGTTGATCTGGAACTCCCCTCCCAGCGGCGCTCCGGTGCTGCTGAACCGCCGGCCGAAGACACCGTAGCCGTCGCCGTCCTGCCCGTAGCTGGTCCAGGCGACCACGAAGTCTCCCGAACCATTGACGGCGATGGAGGGATACCTCTGATAGCCGGTCGTGTACGTGTTGACCTGGAACTCACCTCCCAGGAGCGCTCCGGCGCTGTCGAACCGCTGGCCGAAGACACCGGCACCGGAACCGTCCTGGTCGGAGCTTCTCCAGACCACGACGAAGTTGCCCGAGCCATCCACCGCAACGGAGGACTCACTCTGATCGCTGGTCGTGTACGTGTTGACCCGGAACTCCCCTCCCGCGGGCGCGCCGGCGCTGTCGAACCGCTGGCCGAAGACACCTTCGCCGGAGCCGTCCTGCCCGTACCCCTCCCACACCACCACGAAGTTGCCCGAGCCATCGAGGGCGACGGAGGGATAGTCCTGCGCGCCGGTGGTGAACGTGTTGACCTGGAACTCACCTCCCAGGAGCGCTCCGCCGGACATTCCGGCGCTGTCGAACCGCTGGCCGAAGACACCGCGGCTGGAGCCGTCCTGGAGGAATCCGTGCCAGACCACGACGAACGCGCCCGAGCCATTGAGCGCGACGGTGGGACGGGTCTGATAGCTGGTCGTGAAGGTGTTGACCTGGAACTCGGAGCCCGCCGGCGTTTGTCCGAGGGCGAGCCCGGAAGGAGCGAGGAGAAGGAACGCGGCGAGAAGACGTCTCATCTTGACCAAACCTCCGTGACGATTCACCGAGCCGGAATGGTCGAATCTACCATGATCGGCGCCCACAATCGGGCGTCACGGTCGTCTGCACGACCTGGCTGAAGGTCTTCCGGTTCGG